>NZ_CP071382.1:3532500-3583698 GCF_017338855.1 Geobacter benzoatilyticus | reverse complement strand
GCGGCACCCTGTCCGCCATCTCCTGGTTCCAGCACCGCAAGGACCGGGTACGGAAGGAAGAAGAGGAACAACAGAACCGCAAGGAGGGGAACCAATGACCGCGGCGCGCATCGTCATGAATGAAATCAAGGGGTACCATCGCTTCATCAAGTTTCTGATGGTCCTCGTGGGGGCGGCGGCCCTGGCTTCCGCCGTACGCTTCATCTTCGGCCTGGGGGCCACCACCAACCTTAACGACCTCTACCCCTGGGGTCTATGGATATCCTTTGACGTGGTCACCGCCGTGCCCCTGGCGGCCGGCGCCTTCACCATCGGCGTCGTTGCCCACGTCTGCCACATCAAGAAGCTGGAGCCCCTGGTGCGGCCGGCCATCGTCACCGGCTTCCTCGGCTACTCCCTGGTCTGCGTCGGGTTGCTTCTGGACCTGGGGCAGCCCCAGCGGGGCCCCTATGTCCTCTTCAACTGGAACGTCCACTCCCCCATGTTTGAGGTCTCCATGTGCGTCATGGCGTACACCACGGTCCTCTTTCTGGAGTTCCTCCATCCGGTGAGCGAGCGGTTCGGCTGGCACATTCCGCTGCGCCTGCTGCGGACCCTGGAGCTTCCGTTTGCCATCATTGCGGCCATGATCTCTACGCTCCACCAGTCGACCCTGGGAACCTTCTTCCTCATCGCCGTCGACAAGCTTCACAACCTCTGGTACAATCCTCTACTGCCGCTCCAGTTCTGGCTTTCGGCCATCTTCACCGGCCTCTCGATTGTCATTTTCGAGGCTAGCCTGGTGCACAAGTACATGGGGCAGCCCGACGAGTCGGACCTGCTGGCAACGCTGACGAAAATCATCCCCTGGATCATGGGGATCTACATGCTGGTGAAGGTCTACGCCCTGGCGTTCCTCTCCCACGGCCCGCTGTTCGACCGGCCGGTGCTTACGGCCCTCTTCAGCGTGGAGATGATCGTGGGGGTACTGATTCCGTTTGCCATGTTCCTCACCAAGCGGATCAGGACCGACAAGCAGATGCAGCTGCGGGCCGCCTCCCTGGTCATCATCGGCCTCATCCTGAACCGCTTCAACGTCTCCATGTTCGCCATGCACCAGCCCGGCCAGCCGGTGTATTTCCCGAACTTCATCGAATCGGTGGTGACCATCGGCATCATCGCGGCCCACATCCTCTTCTTCGTGCTCGTGGCCAAGTACTTCCCCATCTTCGAGCACCATCCGGAGGCCACCGACTACACCATCCCCGACCGCTTCCGCAAGATCGAGAAGCATGGCGAAGCACACGGGAAGGCGAGCGAGGCGTAGTTCACGTAATCCAACGGCGTAGGGGCAATTCATGAATTGCCCCTACAACACCCAGAGACCCTATGAACACCATTCATATCTACAGCAATGGCCGCCTTGAAGAAAAAGAATCGGGCATCGTCCGGGAGTTCCCGCTGGTCCTCCATGTGAACGGCCGGGAGATCGCGACGCTGATCTCCTCTCCCCACGATCTGCGGTTCCTGGTGGCGGGGTTCCTCCGCAACCAGGGGTTCGTGGCGAGCGCCGGGGACTTCCACATGCTGGCCGTCTGCGACGATTTCGGCATCGCCAACGTGCGGATCAAGGGCGAGCTTCCCGAGCGGCTGAAGCCGGTACTCACCTCCGGCTGCGGAACGGGGGTCACCTTCACCATGGAGAGCGGCGGCGGGGCGCCGGCCAGGGGAAATCTGCCTACCGTCTCCCCCGATGCCGTCTTCCGGCTCATGGCGGAACTGGCACAGCGGGCCGACAGCTACAAAAGCCACGGCGGCATCCACTCCGCTGCCGTGGGGGATGGGGAGGGGAACCTGCTCCTCTTTGCCGAGGATATCGGCCGCCACAACACCCTTGACCGGATTGCCGGAGAGGCCCTTTTCAAGGGGATCGACCTGGAGGGGAAGATTCTCGTCACGTCGGGGCGGGTTTCCACCGAAATGGCCGCCAAGTGTGCCATGCTCGGTATAGCGCTGATAGCCTCACGCACCTCCGCCACGGACATGGCGGTAAAGATGTGCGACAAGGCGGGGATCGCCCTCATCGGGTACGTCCGGGGAGGGAAGTTTACGGTCTATGCCCACCATGGGCGCCTGGCGGTAGCGACGCCTGCAGAAGCAATTCATGAATTGCCCCTGCGACAGGCCACGGGGCGCATTCCCGGCGTCACCGGCGTCATATTGGCCGGCGGGCAATCGAGCCGCATGGGGAGCAACAAGGCGCTCCTCCCCTACAAGGGGGGGCGTTTCATCGAGGCCATCCACCGGCAGTTGTCCGAGATTTTCGATGAGGTGCTCCTTGTAACAAACAATCCGGAACAGTACGATTTCCTCCCCTGCCGTAAGGTTGCCGACATCTACCAGGGGATGGGTGCGCTGGCAGGCATCCATTCCGGTCTTCACCACGCATCCAATCCGGCAGCTTTCATGGTTGCCTGCGATATGCCGTACCTGAACAGCGGCCTGATACGGCATCTGGCCACCCATGCCGATCCGGGCGGAGTGCTTATCCCGGAAGGTCCCCACGGGCTCGAACCGCTCCATGCGGTCTACGGCAAGGGGTGCCTCGCCGCCATCGAGACCACTCTCCTGTCGGGCCAGAGAAAGATTATCTCGTTCTTCAGCCGTACCAACGTCAACAGGGTGAATGTGGAGCAGGTTGCGCTCTTTGATGCCTATTTCGCCACATTCAGCAACATCAACACTCCCGGCGATTATTACAGCCTGCGGATCGGCGAGAGGGAAGGGGACGAGACTTTCCCGGCAGCCGGCCGCATAGCGGGATAGCCCCGGTATAAACAGCAGTTCAACAGCATATCAATAAGGAGATTCAACCATGTTTGGATTCGGAATGCCTGAAATGGTCATTATTCTTGTCATCGCCCTCGTTGTCTTCGGTCCGGCAAAGCTGCCCCAGCTGGGCCAGTCGCTGGGTGCCGGAATACGGAATTTCAAGAAGGCGACAATCGAAGATGATGTAACACTGGTGAACAAGGTGGAAGGTGAGGAGAAAAAATAGCCCTCCGATTCTGCAGATGCTGTAACTGAAAGACCCGCTCTCTCAAAGGGCGGGTCTTTTTTGTGGCGGTTCATGGACTCCGGAAGTTGCTGCTAGGGCTTCCGGCAGACCAGCACCATCTTGTTCTGGGGCTGGAGGGGCCGGGTGTGTACCTGGATGACCGAAAAGCCGATGGATTCCGCCAGTTGTACCAGTTGCCGGAGGGTGAATATCTGTTTGTGGCGAAACGGCATGGGGGAGTAGATGGCCTCGAAGAGAGAGCTCTTGCCTGCTCTCAAGCGGTACGAAAATTCACAGAGCCGGTAGTAGAGCGCGTCCCTGCGGGGGGTGTCCAGGAACAGCCACCCGCCGTGCTTTATGACATTGTAGGCGTTCTTCAGGGTCTCGGCGGGAAAGTTCACATGCTCGAGCACATCCCAAAGCGTTACCGCGTCGAAAAAGCCGTTGAAACCGCTCTGCCAGTGGGAAGCGTCGATGGTTTCGCCGCTCAGCTCGATGCCGAATTTTTTCTGGGCGAATTCCCGGAAGGCTCCCTGGGGTTCGATCCCCTGCACGCAGGCGCCCGCTTCGGCCAGAAGATGGGGGAAGAGCCCGGCGCCTGAGCCGATGTCGAGGCAATTGGCTCCGTCCAGTGGCAGATGGCGCTTGACCAGCGCCAGATTTTTCCCCAGTTGTTGGCCGTTGCCGGGAAGATGTCTCTCTATATAGTCCCATCCCTTCTGGTCAAGGGGTTGGGCGGTGTGACCGGGGTGGCTCGAAGGCATTTCGTCCAGATGGTCAATGTAGTGAAAGTCGCACTCCGGGCAGGCGTAGATCGACATTTTTTTCAGTTTGTATTTGGGGCTGGCGCCATTTGCCGCGCACAGCTTGCACCGGCTGAAATCGTACATGGTCTGATGTCACTTTCTTCTCTACCGGCGGATGCGGATGGTTGCCGGGTTCAGTCTCCGAAGCATATTCCGAGATCGCGGGCAGTCAGCACCGTATCCCCGTTGGTCAGGACCCGTTTCTGTATTCCGAGGGCTTCTCCCAGCGGAACCAGGGCAATGTCCGGCGAACGGAGCGCTACCATGTGGTTGAATTGCCCCATCTCGATGGCCCGTACGGCCGCGGCGCCGAACCGCAGGGAGAGCAGACGGTCGAAGGTGGATGGCGAGCCTCCCCTTTGCAGGTGCCCCAGAACCAGTGAGCGCGAGTCCTTGCCGGTGCGCCGGGAGATTTCCTTTGCCACGTATTCGGCGATGCCGCCGAGCACCACATGCTGGCGTCCGGCCTCTCCGGCACCTTTCGCGATAACGTCGCCACCCTTGGGAACCGCCCCCTCGGCCACGACCACGATGGCATACCGGTGCCCGCGCAATTCATTGTCCATCAGCTTGTCGCAGACTTTTTCGATATCGAACGGTATCTCCGGGATGAGGATAACATCGGCATTGCCGGAGATGCCGCTGTTCAGGGCGATAAATCCGGCATTGCGCCCCATGAGCTCGACGACCATGACCCGGTCGTGGGACTTGGCCGTTGAGTGGAGCCGGTCGATCGCCTCGGTGGCTATGCTCACTGCCGTGTCGAAGCCGAAGGATATGACCGTTCCGCCCATGTCGTTGTCGATGGTCTTGGGGACCCCGATCACCGGCATCCCCTTCTCCGCAAAACGGTTGGCGATCTCAAGACTGCCGTCGCCACCCACGGCAACCAGCGCATCGAAGCGGAGCCTGCGGAAGTTTTCCATGACCCGGTCCGATAGGTCGCGCTGCTCAATTTCCCCTGCGGCGTTGGTCACCGGCATCATGAAGGGATTCCCCTTGTTGGTGGTCCCCAGGATGGTGCCGCCGGTGCTGGCGATGCCATCGACCTTTTCCGGGGTCAGGTGGATTATTTCATCCGTGTTGAGCAGCCCGGCATAACCGCATTTGATGCCGTACACGTCCCATTGCCGGTTGTGGGCGGCCATGGTGACCGCCTCGATGACGGCATTCAGACCTGGTGCATCACCGCCTCCGGTATTGATGCAAATCTTCATTTTCTTTGACATGGGCACCTCTGACTGGGTTGGACAAGATTGAAGATGACGGCCGTCAATGCCGACGGACCGGGCGCAAGGTTAATGTTAAAATATCTCAACCGATATGTACCATAGGGGTGGCTTTACGGCAATCAGGTTTAACGCAGGGAAGAGCTTTGCTGATCCTCACTCATCAGGTACAAGCCGTCAGCGTGCGTGAAAAAGATTCTTTTATGAGGATGGTTGCGGTAAATGCCAAAGAAAGGTAATAGTGGTGGGAGATAATTTGATTTTCCCTGAAAGGAAATGAATTCAGCCATGTCACGAGCCGCCGAAAAAAAGGCCTTTATCGATGAGTTGTTCGTTGCGCATCCCGAATATGCCGAGGCGCTTACCCTTTTCCGCGAACTGTATTCCTCCCTGGAAGGGAAAGAGGGAGAAACCGGCATCTCCGTTGCCCTGTCGGACGTTCCGAGAGCCACCCGGCTGCTGAAGGGGATTCCGCTTATTCCGCCGGCCGGAATTACGGTTGATCGTGACAGGGCCGTGGCCTTCATTGGAGAGGTTATCGACGTGATGCAACGGGTCGGTAACGATGAGAACGGCGGCCTGGACCGTTTGCGCCAGGGGCTCGCCGACGGCTCTCTCGACATCCTCGGGTTGCTGCGCGCCGCCCTGGAAGATGACCGGAAGGTAATTCTCGAAACGGCCCTGGCGGTACGGGTAAACCCGCCGCTTCTGGAATTCGCCCTGCAAACCCCACTTCGCACTGCTCTGGAACTGGTATCCGCAGATGTCGATCCGGCGGAAGCAGAAGGGTGGCGGGAACATTTCTGCCCCGTTTGCGGCTCTCCGGCCGGCATGGCCGAACTCGTGGGAGAGCAGGAGGAGCGGCACCTTTCCTGCTCGACCTGTTTTTACCAGTGGTCCTTTAACCGTCCGGACTGCACCTTTTGCGGCAACAAGGACTCCGAAAAGCTCACCCATTTCTTCGCCGATGATGGTCCCCATCGGGTGGATGTCTGCCTTGTCTGCGGCCGTTACATGAAGACCCGCATATCCCCTGATGGAATGTCCGGCGTATCGCCGGAGATGGACGATCTGTCCACGGTGCTTCTGGATCTGGTGGCAACCCAGGAGGGATACCGGAGCTGCAAGTAATCAAGCGAACATAATCCCCACCCGACCGGTCATGCCTGAACAGGGCGAAGCAAATACTCTTTGTTTCGCCCTGTTTCTTTTTTAGCCGCTTCCTTCGTAATACTTGTTCAACCTTCCCGGACCCCATCATTCCTTTGCTGCTTTTTGCCGACTCCATTGCACTGGTGCGCGTCCCTTTGCCCATAACGCACGGCTGTACCTGGTTGGGACAAAATGATACAGCCGGGACAAAAGGAAACATCCGGCATTGCCGGTGATAGCTTGCCCGAGGGTATATGTCTAAATCTGGGCCGTTCCTGGTTTAGTAATTTTATGATGTTATGGGCACAAAATAAATCAATCGTAATTAAAAAATATCTGGCACACATGTTGATGTATACGAGGCTGGCAAGTTCGGGTCAATTAGTTTTAGGTAATAAAGGTTCGTGAATTCTGGATTCCGCACATTCGCCGGATTGCGCCAATAAATCAAATTACCAATATGACAGGGGGGGGTATGGGAAAAGAAGCGATGCTTCGTGATGGCGTGTCACGGAGGGATTTCATTAAAACCTGCGTTGCGGCCACGGCCGTCATGGGGCTGCCGTACAGTATGCACACCAAGGTCGCCGAGGCGGCCCAGATGGCCAACAAGCCGCCGGTGATCTGGCTCCACTTCCAGGAGTGCACCGGTTGTTCCGAATCGCTGCTCCGCTCCAATCATCCGGACGTTTCGTCGCTCATCCTCGATACGCTCTCTCTGGACTATCACGAAACCCTCATGATCGGTTCCGGGCATCAGGCGGAAAAATCGCTCCACGACTCCATGAAGGCGAACCACGGGAAGTACATCCTGGTGGTTGAGGGGGCGATTCCCACGAAGGATAAAGGGATCTACTGCAAGGTGGGGGGCGTAACCGCCGTCGATTCGCTCACCAGGGCGGCCGAAGGGGCCGTCGCCATCATCGCTCTCGGCACCTGTGCCGCATACGGGGGTATTCAGTCGTCTCCCCCCAACCCCACCGGCGCCGTGGGGGTTCGCGACATCATCAAGAACAAGCCGGTCATCAATATCCCCGGCTGCCCGCCGAACCCTTACAACTTCCTTTCGACGGTCCTCTACTACCTGACCTTCAACAAGCTTCCCGAACTGGATTCCCTGGGGCGTCCCAAATTCGCCTACGGCCGCAAGATTCATGAGCACTGCGAGCGCCGTCCCCACTTCGATGCCGGGCGCTTCGCCGTTGCCTACGGCGACAAGACCCACGCCGAGGGGTACTGCCTCTACAAGCTGGGATGCAAGGGGCCGGCGACCTTCGCCAACTGCTCCGTTCAGCGTTTCAACGATGTGGGTGTGTGGCCGGTTTCCGTGGGGCACCCATGCATCGGCTGCACCGAGCCGGACATCCTCTTCAAGAAGCCCATCGCCGAGAAGCTGCAGATTCACCTGCCGACGCCGCCCGATACCTATGCCCCGGCAGACCTCGGGCAGAAGGGCCCCGGCATCAGCCCATTGGCCACCGGGGTGGTCGGCATTGCCGGCGGCATCGCCGTTGGCGCCGGCGCCATGCTGACGAAAAAACTTCCCGGCGGGGAGGAAACCCATGAAAAGCACGAGTAGGCGTGATTTCCTGAAAATCATGGGATTCACCGGCGCTGCGTGCCTGGCGGGCGCCGGTCCCCTCTGTGCCGCCACCGGGCGGGAAGGTGACGAGAATACCGCCATCGGCATGCTTTACGACGCCACCAAGTGCGTCGGCTGCAAGGCGTGCATGTCGGCCTGCAAGCGGGCCAACTTCGACCAGAACAACCTCTCCTACGAGCATCTGGCCACCGATGATGACAAGCTCTGGGATGCTCCCAAGGACCTCTCCGGCGACACGCGCACCATCATCAAGCTTTACAAGGAGTCGGACACCCGCTTCTCATACGTCAAGCACTCCTGCATGCACTGTACGAAGCCCGCATGCGTGTCCGCCTGCCCGGTGAAGGCCATGACCAAGGACCCGGTGACCGGGGTGGTCTCGTACAACAAGAACATCTGCATCGGCTGCCGCTACTGCCAGGTGGCCTGCCCCTACAACATCCCCCGCTTCCAGTGGTCGAAGGCCATCCCCCAGATGGTCAAATGCGATTTCTGCAAGGAGACGAACCTGAAGACCAACGGGTTGCCAGCCTGCAGCGAGACGTGCCCCGTGGGTGCCATAACCTTCGGCAGGCGGAAAGATCTGCTGGATGAAGCGCACCGGCGGATCGCGAAAACCCCCGACCTTTACGTCCATAAGGTTTATGGCGAGAAAGAGGCGGGAGGAGCCAATCACCTCTACCTGGCAGCGTTCCCCTTCGAGAAGCTGGGGCTCCCGGTGCTGCCGGAAGAGTCGCCGGCCGCATTGTCCGAACATATCCAGCACACCATCTACAAGGGGTTCATTGCCCCGGTCGCGCTCTACAGCGTCCTCTGCGCGGTCGCCATGAAGAACAAGAAGGATCAGGAAAAACTGGGACACGGGGAGGAGGAATAAGATGGGACATCATGACGAGTATCAGGTCCAGCGCGGTAAGATTCTCACCAAGCCGTTCTTCATCCTCCTGGCCCTGGTTTTGATCGGGTTCGGCCTCATAGCTTACCGCTTCATCGCCGGAGTGGGAGCCGTAACCGGCCTTTCCGACGGCTACCCATGGGGGATCTGGATCGCCTACGACGTGGCTACGGGCACTGCTTTCGCCTGCGGCGGCTACGCCCTGGCCCTCATGATCTACATCATGAACCGGTGGAAGTATCACCCCCTCATCCGGTCGGCGCTCCTCACCAGCGTTTTCGGTTATTGCCTGGCCGGCTTCTCGGTCATGGTCGATCTCGGGCGCTACTGGAACGCCTACAGCTTTTTCCTCCCGACCCGGTGGCAGCCCAACTCGATCATGTTCGAGGTGGCCCTCTGCGTCATGACCTATTCGATGGTCCTCATCATCGAATTCCTCCCGGCAATCCTCTATACCCTGGAGCACACAAAATGGCGCTGGCTGTGGGACGCTGCCCTGCGGTTCTCGCCACGCCTCCTGGCCGGCGACGGGGCTCTTCCCGCCGGGCTCACATCGGTCAACAAGGTTGCGGGGACCGTCCAGGTGCGCCTGAACAAGGTGCTGATATTCTTCATCGTCCTCGGCATCACCCTGCCGTCCATGCACCAGTCGTCCCTCGGCTCCATGATGATTATCGCCGGCGAGAAGCTCCACCCCCTCTGGCAGACCGGCTTCCTGCCGCTGCTCTTCCTCATCAACTGCATTTTCATCGGCTATGCCACGGTGATGTTCGAATCAATCGTCTCTTCTTACAGCTTCAAGCGGGCCTATGAGGTCCACGAGATCTCCGGCATCGCCAAAATCGTTCCCATCGTTGCGGGTCTCTGGATGGCGGTCCGTTTCGGAGATCTCATCTGGCGCGGCCAGATCCCGGCCATCTTCGCCTTCGACCGGAACTCCTTCTTCTTCCTGCTGGAAGTCGTCCTCATCGGCGGCGGCGCCTTCATGCTCCTGTTCAGGAAGAACCGCCTCTCGCCGCGGATGCTCTTCGTGAGCGGCGCCATCCTGATGCTGGGGGGCGGCTTGTTCCGCTTCAACGTCTACCTCATCGGGTTCGACCCCGGAGCGGGGTGGAGCTACTTCCCGTCCGTGGCCGAGTTCATGATCACCGTAGGCATCATCGCACTGGAGATTCTCGGCTATCTCGTATTCGTCAAGATCTTCCCGGTCATGCCGAATCCGAAGAAGCATTTCGCCGACGAGGTGGAAGACGAGGCCGGGGTTCCGGTGGGCGATATGCTTCCCGGCCGAGTATTTGTGGGGAAGTAGGGGTAATGCACCCGTAGGGGCGATCCTTGTGATCGCCCGTTGCCTCGCATATGCGTACAAGGGCAAACACAAGGTTTGCCCCTACAGATAAACGACTAATTTTCTGGAGGAATACATGTCCAAACGCATCACCATCGACCCCATCACCCGGATCGAGGGTCACCTGAGAATCGATGTGGAAGTGAACGGGGGACGGGTTTCCAAGGCCTGGTCCTCGGCCCAGATGTGGCGGGGGATCGAAACCATCCTCAAGGGGCGCGACCCCCAGGATGCCTGGAGCTTCGCCCAGCGTTTCTGCGGCGTCTGCACCACGGTTCACGCCATCTCATCCATCCGTTCCGTGGAGAATGCCCTGAACGTGGAAGTGCCCCTCAACGCCCAGTACATCCGCAACATCATGATCGCCCAGCACTCGGTGCAGGACCACATCGTCCACTTCTACCACCTGTCGGCCCTGGACTGGGTTGACATCGTCTCGTGCCTGAAGGCCGACCCGAAAAAGGCCGCATCCATTGCCCAGAGCGTCTCCGACTGGCCGGGGAACAGCGAGAAGGAGTTCAAGGCGGTCCAGGACAAGCTGAAGCACTTTGTCGAAGGTGGGCAGCTCGGCATCTTCGCCTCGGGCTACTGGGGACACCCGGCCATGAAGCTGCCGCCCGAGGTGAACCTCATCGCAGTGGCCCACTACCTGAAGGCCCTCGACTATCAGCGCCGGGCGGCCCAGGCCGTGGCCATCCTCGGCGGCAAGAACCCCCACATCCAGAACCTGGTGGTGGGCGGGGTCGCCACCGCCGTCAACATGGAGAACATCGCCACTCTCAACATGGAGCGTATCGCCTACCTGCGCACCCTCATGACCGAGACCCGCGATTTCGTCCAGAAGGTCTACTACCCCGATCTCGTGACCATTGCCTCCTTCTACAAGGATTGGTTCAAGCACGGCGCCGGCGTAACCAACTACATTGCCGTTCCCGAGTTTGCCGAGGATACCCGCAACACCAAGTTCGCCCTGGCCGGCGGAATCATCCACGGCGGCGATCTGGCAACCTTCAAGCCCATCACCAACCACCAGGATCAGACCCTCATCCAGGGGATTACCGAAGGGGTGGCCCACGCCTGGTACGAAGGGGCCGATTCCCTCCACCCGTGGGAAGGGGAGACCAAGCCCGACTACACCGACTTCCAGGAGAACGGCAAGTATACCTGGTGCAAGTCGCCGCGCTTCAACGGCAAGCCGATGCAGGTGGGCCCCCCCGCCCAGGTACTGGCCGCCTATGCGAGCGGTAACGCCAAGGTCAAGACGCTGGTTGATGGGGCGGCAGCCAAGCTCGGCATCGGCCTGAACGATATTCACTCCACCATGGGGCGCCTGTTCTGCCGTGGCGTCCGCGCCCATGTCATGGCCGACCTCTCCCTGGAGTATCTGGACAAGCTGGTTGCCAACATCGGCAAGGGCGACACCGACTACGCCAACCACACCGAGATACCCGACGGCGAGTACAAGGGGGTCGGCTTCCACGAGGCGCCCCGCGGCTTCCTGTCCCACTGGATGGTCATCGAGGGGAAGAAGATCAAGAACTACCAGGCGGTTGTACCCTCCACCTGGAACGCGTCTCCCCGGGATGAAAACGGCGTTGCCGGACCCTATGAGGCTTCCCTGGTGGGGAATCCCGTGGCCCAGCCCGACAAGCCCCTGGAGGTGCTGCGCACCGTCCACTCCTTCGACCCCTGCATCGCCTGCGCCGTCCACACCATCGACCCGGCAGGGAAAGAGATTACGAAGGTGAAGGTGCTGTAGTAAATCGAGACGTAGGGGCAATTCATGAATTGCCCCTACAGTGCGAGGAATCGTATGAAGACCCTTATTTTCGGCGCCGGCAACCTGATCCTCTCCGACGAGGGGTTCGGCGTCCATTGCATCAAGTATCTGGAAGACAACTACATATTCCCTGAGGAGGTGGAACTCTTCGACGGCGGCACCCTCGGGATCATGGTGACCCACAAGATCGAAGAGGCCGACCGGGTATACATCGTCGATACGGTGGAGACCCCCGGCGCGCCGGGAGAAGTCTTTCGCTTCGAGAAGGAGGACATCATGCTGAACCGCCTGCCGGTGAAGCTCTCGCCGCACCAGATAGGCATCCAGGAGATGCTCTTCATCAGCGAGATGCGTGGAGGGTGTCCGCCGCGGGTGAGCCTACTCGGCGTAATACCCGAGACCCTCGACGCCGGGAACGAGCTGTCAGCCACCCTGGGGGAGCGTCTGCCCAAGGTGGCAAGGCTCCTGGTGGAAGAGCTGAAGGAGATGGGGCACGCCGTCCGCGAGAAGGGCGGAGCAACGCTGAATTGAGGACAAGGAGACCATAATGTTCGGAATAGGAATGCCTGAAATGATAATCATCCTCGTGATCGCCCTGGTGGTGGTCGGACCGTCCAAGCTTCCCCAACTGGGGCAGTCCCTGGGAGGTGCCATCAAGAGCTTCAAAAAGGGGATCAACGAGGATGACGTGAAGGTGGTCAATAAAACCACGGAGGCTTGACGGAGCATTGCCGCCCGCTCACATCCCGATGCCGGCAATGGCGGCGCCGCAGTCGGGGCATGCTCCGTCCCTGATCCGGTTCTTCTCGATCAGGTAGCCATAGCGTTCAATCAGAATGGCGGAGCAGGATGGGCACCAGGTATTCTCTCCCCCCTCGCCGGGGACATTCCCTTCGTAGACGTAACGCAACCCGGCCGCCCTGCCGATGTCGCGGGCGCGCCGCAATGTTTCCACGGGCGTTCTGCCCCGGTCTGTCAGCTTGTAGGTGGGATAGAACTGGGTCACGTGCCACGGGGTGTCGGCTCCGAGGTTGCTGAAAATGAACGAGGCGATTCCTTTCAGTTCCTCGTCGGTGTCGTTGAGCCCCGGAATGATGAGGGTGGTAAGCTCGAGCCAGATGCCCTGTTTCCGGTACTCGATGATTGAGTCGAGGACTTCGTTCAGGCGGGCGTGGACATAGTCGCGGTAGAAGGCGTCGGTGAACCCCTTAAGGTCGATATTGGCCGCGTCCAGATAGGGGGCGATGGCTGACAGAGCCTCCTTCGTGATGTAGCCGTTGGTGACAAACACGTTCAGAAGCCCGGTTTCTCGGGCCAGTCGGGCCGTGTCGTAGGCGAACTCGTAGAAAATGGTCGGCTCGGTGTAGGTGTAGGCGATGGAGCGGCATCCCGTGGCCAGGGCCTTTTCCACCACGGATTCCGGTGTCCGCGTCACGCCGGTGATGGGGGCTTTCCGCCCCACCTGGGATATGGTGTAATTCTGGCAGTGGTGGCATTTGAAGTTGCACCCCATGGTGGCGATGGAAAATGATTTGCTCCCCGGCAGCAGGTGGAAGAGGGGCTTTTTCTCGATGGGGTCCACATTTTCGGCAACCAGCTTGCCGTAGACAAGGGAGTAGAGAGTCCCATCCCGGTTTTCGCGAACCGCGCAGATTCCCCGGGTTCCGCCGGAAATCAGGCACCGGTGCCGGCAGAGGCCGCAGCGGACGCTGCTGCCGCTCTCCCGCGCATAAAACATGGCTTCTTTCATGGCATTCCCCCGGCTCTCAAAGCGTGACGCCCGGTCCCGAAGGCGGGCCTTCCCTGCGGGTCTGGCAACTGACGCAACAGGGGGCGTAGGGAGCCACCCGGAGCCGCTCCTCGCTGATTTCTGCTCCGCACTCCACGCAAAAACCGTAGCGCCCCTCTTCGAGCCGTCCCAGGGCCTCGTCCATGCGGGTCAGTTCCTGCCGGCGGATATCGGCCACAGCCATGCCGGTGTCCTCCAGCGTGTCGATAAGCCCCCGGTCGCCCACATCCTGGGGAATGTCGTACTGGCTCCGCAACTCTTCTCCCACGGTATCAAACAGCTCCCGCCGCACCTCGCTCCATAACCGCCTTTTTTCGGCCAGCAGCACCTCCGTGAGACGTGCCTTTCGTTCTCCGGACATCCGCTCCATGGTATCCTCCGAATCTCCCGCAATGGTTTCGCAATGGCCTAAACTATTTATGGGATGAAGTATACCACGTATCCCCCCCTTGGCCGTGGTCCGCGGCAAACTGTCACTGTGGCCGTCACGTATTGGCGGTTGCCGAACCGTGCCGTTTCCTATAGGATGCCTGAAAATTTCAGCCCATGTACAAGGAGACACCATGCCGACTGCAACTGCCCGCCACATCCTCGTGGCTACCGAAGCCGAATGCCTTCAGCTTAAAACCGAAATCGAAGCCGGCGCCGATTTTGCCGATGTTGCCAGGAAACATTCCTCCTGCCCTTCGCGCATGCAGGGTGGCGACCTTGGCGCCTTCGTGCCGGGCCAGATGGTCAAAGAGTTCGACGAGGTCGTTTTTTCCGGCGAGATCAACAAGGTGCTCGGCCCGGTCCGGACCCAGTTCGGATATCACCTTATCGAGATCACCAAACGCTGGTAACGGCTTCAGAAAGGACCGATTCCATGACTGAAATAGACAATGCGCTGGTCACCCTGCGCGAGGATATGAGAAACGCCAAGAACCAGTCCGCGTTTTACGACCTGTTCCTCAATACCACTTTTTACGTTCCTACCCTGAATGAGCAGGCCCTGGAAGGGACCGACGAGGTCATCCAGGAGGGGCAGGTGCTGCCGCTGATTATCGAGGCGGACGGCAACGACTACCTGATGATCTTCGACACCAGCGAGCGCCTGAAGACCTGGGCCGATGCGGAGGTGAAGTGGGTGGAGGTGCCGGGGCACATACTTGCGGCAACCACCATGGCGCCGCTCCACTGGGCCATGAATGTCGGTACGGAGTATTCGAAACAGTTCCATCCCGAGGAGATTGCCTGGCTTCGGGACGCGGTTGAGCGCTGCAACGCCGAAGCGGCCAAGCAGGGGGAGTAACCACCCCCCCCTTTGGCTTGTTCAGCCGCACAAGACGAACTGAAAGGATGCCAGGTCAAGCTTTGCGTATCCGGATGAAAACTGCCGGATCAGGAGAGTGTCCTATGCCTAATGCGCTGGAGAGATTGAAAGCCCGTTTGGATGGCGGGACGGTAGACCGTCAACTCCTGGCTGAGGTGGAGAAGGAATTCAGCGAACTGAAAACCAGAGTCGATGAGCTGGAAGAGCTCCTCATCATGATCGTGCGGACGGGCTGGCCCTGGGACGAAGAGGGCGAGCCCAATGCCATCTTTCACGCCGGCAGAGACGGTTTCGCCACGGCGATGACCGAGGCCCGCGAGATCCTCGGACTCGCGGGCCGTAGCAGGCTCACCAGGACTGAGCCGAAAACCTGAGACGATTTGAAACATCACTGAACCTGGAACCGCTCGCTCCATCATGCCGTTTCCAGGTTCAGACGGAATCAAGCCCCAGTTCTTTCAGCTTGAGGTCCCCCGGTTTGGTGGTTTCGGGGTCCCATCCCCGGTCTTTGTAGTACTTGCTGAGCATGGCGTCGAAGTTGGCCCGGTCTAGCACCGCCCCCTTCTTCGTGCCTATCGTGAAGGCATCCTCGAAGAAGCGGTCGGGAAGCCGGTCGTCTTCGCGGCGGAAACCTTCGCGGTAATTGAACATCTTCTCCAGGTTGAAAATCCGTTCGCCGGTTTTCTCGAACCCGGCCTTATCGTATTCCCGTCCGGTTATGGCACTGAGCAGGGCGAGCATCGGCTCCTCCAGCGCCGGTTCGAAGGTGGGAAAAAGGCAGAGGCCAATGGAGTCGATCATGGCCCGCCGGTTCTGGGTGGCTATATCGTCTCCGCTCAAGTGGCATGCGCCCCTTTCGGCGGTGGCGTAGGAAAGCCCCCTGGGCTGGTTCGCCTGGATATTGTGCGCAGCCAGCTCAAGCCCCTTCACCTGGATGGCAAACTTTTCGCTCCCTTTCCCAATGTGCCAGGAAAGGGCCCTCACGCCTTCGGCGGCCAAGGCACCAACCCCCTCACGGGCGGCGATCTTCTCGATCATGGCCAGGGTGGCATCCACGCTGCCCCATTTCAGATCGATCCCGTTCAGGAATGTCAGGTCAATCATCCCTTTTTCGTACGCTTCCATCAGAAACCCGATGACGTTGCCGGTGGATATGTGGTCCAGGCCGAGATCGTCGATGGTGTAAATCGCCTTCAGCAGCCCCGGCATATCGGATATCAGGAGGTTCGAGCCGAGCATGACGCCGGTTTCGTACTCGGGGCCGTCATGGACGATCCCGCCGTATTTCCCTTTCGTGATCCCGCTTTTCTTGCAGGCCAGCGGACAGCAATAGCAGGCGATGTCCTTTACCCAGACATCCCGCCGTGCCGCATCGCCGCCGATTTTGCCGGCCTCGGGGAAAGTCCCTTCCCGATAATTGCGGACCGCTTCGGTTCCGGCATTGCTGTTTCCGACGATGGCCCGTGCCGTTCCCTGCTCTG
Organism: Geobacter benzoatilyticus; assembly: GCF_017338855.1. Taxonomy (NCBI): domain Bacteria; kingdom Pseudomonadati; phylum Thermodesulfobacteriota; class Desulfuromonadia; order Geobacterales; family Geobacteraceae; genus Geobacter; species Geobacter benzoatilyticus. The sequence goes on along the minus strand of NZ_CP071382.1, from coordinate 3,567,266 downwards.
CCCAGGACTTTGCAAAAGCGGAGCCGTTGAGGGCCAGCCTGGCTTTTTCCAGGGCGGCAAGAAACCGCTTGTGGTCGGCAACGGACGGCTGCCCCGTACCCTTCACCGCAATCGCCTTCAGATTCTTCGAGCCCATGACGCAGCCGGTACCGCCTCGGCCTGCCGCCCGACCCGCCGTATGAAGGATGCTGGAATAGGGAACGAGATTCTCCCCGGCCGGCCCGATGTAGACCGTCTTGAACTTCCGGTCGCCGAGTTCATCCAGGATTGCCTTGTCGAAGGCATCAGTCCGCATCCCTTTGAACTTTTTGGCGTCCCGGATTTCCACCTTGCCGTCATCGATGACGATGTAACAGAGTTCCCTTGCCTTCCCGGTAATCACGAGCCCGTCATAACCGGCAAACCGGATTTCGGGGCCGAAAAATCCACCCATGTTCGAGTAGGTGACCGTCGAGGCGTGGGGATAATCGGATTGCAGCGGCGACGTTATGGGAGACTTCGTGACCACGCAGGTTCTGGATGATGAAGGGACCGGGAGGCCTGAAAACGGTCCCGGCATGAAGATGAGCGGATTCTCCGGGGAAAGGGGGTCGACTCCCGGCTTCTTAAGCCGGTCCCAGAGGATTTTCATCCCCAGCCCCTGTCCGCCGACGAACCTTGCGAGGTCTTCGGACGGGACCGCCACTTTTTCGCTCTTGCCGGTTGAAAGGTCTATGTTCAATATTACGCCGTGATAACCTGGTTTTCCGCTCATTTCGAACCTCCGGAGACAGCCGTCCCGTACCACTTTCTGCTCAGCTCCGCTGCGATTTTTTCCGGGCCGAGTCCGTAAAATTTCCTGTCATGCCGAACTTCCACGTAGGAGAGCGCCCCGAAGGGGCAGCGCTTGACGCACTGCGGATCGCCGCCGCAGAGGGTGCACATGCGCTCGGGCTTGCCCGTTGCCGGGTTTGGTGAAATAACCCCCGTCCGTTGCGCCGCGCAGGCAGTGGCGCAGCTACGGCAGCCGATGCACCGGCCGGGATCGTTGCGGATGGTGCGGGTCGCTTGATCCCGGTAGAGTGCCCGCCAGCCGGTCTTCGGGTCCGGCTTGACGGGGCACGCCTTGACGCAGGGGGTATCGGCGCACATGGCGCAGACGTTCGGCACATCGACGTCGGGATTGAAACTGTGAACCCGAATGTTCGCAAAAAGGGGATTTCCAAGCCCCGGCAGTTCCTTGCCGTCTATTACCGCAGGCCTGTTGCGCGACGAGCAGGCCGTTTCACAGGTCCGGCATCCGGTGCATTTGGCGTAATCCACCAGAATCATCTTCAGCTGCGGATCTCCGGAAAGGGCCCAGGCCGCGGCATTTATGCCGAATTGGCCGAACAGCACCACCCCCCCTCCGATTCCGACGCTTTTTATGAAATCCCGCCGGGTGAGATTCGTCCATTCGTCAGGTCCGCAAGGGTCTTTGGTTTGTCTATCCATGTCCGCCTCCACTGGATATTCGTTTCTTCCGAGCTATGGTTGACATTATTTTACCCCGGACAATCAAAAGGTATATAGATCAATCCTTCGAAATTATTGCCTGATCGTACGGGGTGCATTGCAAATATTGTAAGGCGGGTTCTGGCCCGGTATTATTAATAAAAGGCATCACAGAGAGGCACGACATGAATCATGCAAAGGACATTACCGAGCAACTGCTGACCGGGGCTGCCATTGCAGACGCCCTGGACGATCTGGCGACGCTTCGCCTCGACATCTTCCTGGAGTTTCCCTATCTGTATCGGGGGCTTAGGGAAGATGAGATCAAATATCTGAATACGTATGCCGAGGCGCCTGATGCCTGCGTCATTGTTGCGTATGACGGGCATGCGGTTATCGGGGCGGCTACAGGCATGCCCCTTATCCACGAAGACGCCTCGACGCTGGAAGCCTTTGCCGGGACGACATTTCCGCTCAACGATGCATATTACGTCGGGGAACTGCTCTTTCGCCCGGCCTACCGCAATTGTGGCCTGGGCCATAAGCTGCTCGCCCGGCTGGAAAGCCACATCCGTTCTCTCGGCCGCTACCGCGAGATCACCTGCGCCACGGTCGAGCGCCCCGATGACCATCCCTTGCGCCCGCCCGACTACATCCCCATCACAAGATTCCTTGCCCGTACCGGTTTTGCCCGGCTGCCGGGGGTAACCACTAACTTCATCTGGCGTGAGACCGACGGCATCGTCCGGGACCACCCCATGCAATTCTGGAGCAGGGAATTGCTCTGATTGCCTGGTTTTCCGACCCTTCGTTTTCTTCTGCGGTTCACCGAAAAATCATGGTGAACAGACGTGCTGAAAAATACTTGACCCGTCTACGGCTTCACACTTTACCCTTGTTTTTGTCACGGCCATGGCGAAAATATTTGAAAGGAGAAAGTCGATGAAAGTTGGCGTAGAAGAATGGGTAGCGAGGTTTCGGGCAATAGGGCTTGATGATGCTGCAATGCAGAAGTGGCATCGGTTGTTTGAACAGGAGAATCCGGAAGGGCATCAGAGCTTTCTGGAATGGCTTGGGCTTCCGGCAGGCAAGATAGCCGAGATTCGCCGGAAGTACGCATAACATAGGAAGCCTCCGGTGCCGTCATCGGGGGCTTCCCTTTATGTTGCCGGAGGTTCTATGTATCGCATAACTGAACTGGCCCGCCAGTTCGGACTGTCCCGTAGCACGCTACTGTATTACGACCGGATAGGCTTGCTCACACCATCTGGGCGGAGCGATGCCGGTTATCGGATGTATTCGCAGCAAGACCGAGACCGTCTATCCCGTATCTGCAACTTTCGCCATGCCGGTTTGACCATTGAGGATATCAACCGAGTTCTTTCCATGGATGAAGATTCAAACGATATGATTCTTCAGAAACGCCTGCTTGAAATCGGTGATGAAATTCGCGCACTGCACTCCCAGCAGATGTTCATTGCGAAAGTCCTGAAGGTTAAGGCTTTTGGAGAAGCACCGATAGACAAACCGGCTTGGATTGAAATGTTGAGAGCCGCTGGAATGGATGAAGCGGCAATGTGCCGCTGGCATGCTGAATTCGAAAAACGGGCACCAGAAGCACATCACCAGTTTTTGTTGGGGCTTGGAATTACGGAAGAAGAAGCAAAGATAATTCGGGAACGGTCTGCGGAAGGATTTTAAAATTGCCTGCGATAAGGTCAATTCGCCTCGGTTCCTTGATGGTATAACCTTAAAAATACCACCAAAAACCATGGATACCATCAGATCAAGCCAAACATCGCTGAATGTTGGAACAAGAAAAAGCCCTGATTTCTCAGGGCTTCATGGATTGTGCCGGACGGCGTTGGATATATAATGGCGGAAGCACATGGGAATCGAACCCACCGGGGAGATTTCTCATCCCCCCCACCGGTTTTGAAGACCGGGCGGCCCACCAGCGACCGACGTGCTTCCAGATGTTTTAAAAATAGGATATTTCACGCCACAACACAATACTCAATTTTACATATATTGTTTTGTCGCTGTTTCTTGGCGGTGCAACAAGTCTTTTTTGTATGCGGCTTGATGAATATGGTGTTAAATGATATCAATTTGCTTGAAGAATATCGGTGTTACTTGAATTCTCAGTATTGGGCCCGGAGGAATTATGCAATTTAAGCAGTTACGATTTATGGGAATCCTTTCGTTGGCGGCTTGCCTTGCCACTACGACTGCCTTTGGGGCACCCAGGGAGGAAGCCCCGGAGGCGGCTATAAAACGGCTTTTTCCAAAACTTCCGGCTTCAGAGGTGACAAAAACCGAAATCGAAGATTTTTACGAGGTTGTGGCTGACGGCAACGTGCTTTACATCAATGTGAAAACCGGCCATGTTTTTGTCGGCGACCTATTCACACGCGAGGGGAAAAATCTGACTGCCGAGGCCCGCACTCGCCTCACTGCCGGGCGATTCAAGCTTATCACCGATGCCGACAAGGCTAAGGCGGTGAAGGTGGGAAACGGCAAGCACGTGGTGATTGAGATAACGGACCCCGATTGCCCTTTCTGCCGGAAGATGCATGAGTACTGGGGGAACCGTCCCGATGTGACCCGTTATGTATTCTTCCTCCCCCTTGCGATGCATAAGGACGCCGAAAAGAAGGTGCGTTATATCCTGTCGGCTGAAGACAAGGAACTCGCCCTTTGGGAGGTTTATTCGGGGGAGCTTGACAAAAATAGCGATCGATTGAACAAGCCCTATGATGATAAAGGGTTGCTCAACTATCACAAAGCTGTGGCTGCCAAGCTGGGCATCCAGTCTACGCCTGCCTTCTGGGTTGATGGAACCTTTGTGAACGGGGCGAACATCCAGCTTATCGAGAAAGTGATCGGCAAGTGCAACGTCAGACCGGGAACGGCTGCCAATGAGCCGAAGGTGTGCGAGGAAGAGGAACAGTCGAAATAATCGAAGGGCAGGGTAGCCGGCTTTGATTCCGCTGAAGGACTATAATCCGACACGACGCTTTCCCCTGGTGAGCGTCGTGTTTATCGTTCTGAATGTCCTGGTTTTCTTTTACGACCGGCTCTCCGGCCATTACGAGCCGCTGCTCGTTGAAACCGCACGGGGGGTTATCCGAACGAGACAGTTCGTTGGAGGGCTCAGTTCAGATTACGCCCTTGTGCCGGTTTCGCTCATCTCGCATCCTCTGCTTGCGTGGCCTACCATTTTCAGCTCCATGTTTCTCCATGGCAACTGGCTTCACATCGGTTCGAACATGCTCTACCTCTGGATATTCGGCAATAATGTCGAAGATGTCCTCGGGCGGATGCGGTTCATCGTTTTCTATTTTACCTGTGGACTTGTTGCCGCCTTTGCCCAGGTTGCGAGCGCCCCGGGCTCCAATATCCCGATGGTGGGGGCCAGCGGCGCCGTGGCCGGGGTCATGGGCGCATATCTGCTTCTCTTTCCCCGTGCGCGGATACTTACCCTTGTGCCGATTATTTTCTTCTTCACGTTTATCGAGGTGCCGGCGTTCCTGATTATCGGCTACTGGGTTCTCATCCAGTTCCTGAATGCCAACTGGCTGGGGGGAGGGGAGTTCCTGCGGGGGGGCGTCGCCTATTTTGCCCACATCGGAGGGTTCGTGGCCGGTGTGGCTTTTGTCGGGATATTGGGGGTGAAGCGTCGCGGCGGCTACAGGCGTTTGTAGGGACGCTTACGGGTTTGCGTCGAAGCTGTGAAATCTTGGAGCGCCGGACCGGCCTTCTTCTGCGAGGCGGTAACGGTAGGTAAATCTGATGCGGTCAGGAATCTGGCCTTCCGTTAATGGAATCCGGACGACGAACGGGGCGGTTTCGTCAAGGGCCATCTGATGCGGGAAGAAGATGAATGTCCCCTGCGCAATGATTCTACCGTCACGGTCAAGGAGAGCTGCCGTAAGCTCCGGTTCGGTAATGTAGTAATAGCTTTGATTCTTCATTGTTCCGCTGATGGTGATGTCTGCTTGGCCCATGGCTGATTTCCAGGCAAACTGCATGTCGTATGTCGTGTGGCTGTTGGGGTAGGACATGCCGGGGATGGCTGCCTGTTCAGTTGTGGCGCATCCGGTCATGAAAAGCAGAAGCATAAGCATGGCAACGTGGCGTAATCTCATGAAGTATCCCCCGATGTTGGCGGTAGCGGCCGCAACGGCCCTATTCGTAACAGTTTAACTATTACAAGAGTATGTTACTATTCAACCATCAATTTTTGCATGTAATGCAAGCCGCAAGCAAATCTAATGGAGGCATCGTTTGGAGTCAGTCTTAGGTGAGTTGGCCGTCATATTCCTCCTGATTATCGGCAACGGTTTTTTTGCCGGTTCAGAACTTGCCATTATTTCCGCACGAAAGAGCAGAATTGCCCAACTGGTTGCCGACGGCGACCCGAAGGCAATCATCGTAGAACAGTTGCAGAACGACCCGCACCGCTTTCTTGCCACGGTTCAGGTTGGGGTAACCCTGGTGGGGTCCCTTGCATCGGCGGTGGGTGGCGCAACGGCAGTCCGTTATCTCAAGCCGCTGCTGGCGGCCAGCCCGGTTGTGTTTGTCCAGCAGGCTGCCGAACCGATTGCCCTCGGAATCGTGGTCATCCTGATTTCCTACCTCTCGCTCGTATTCGGCGAGCTTGTTCCCAAGACCCTGGCTCTTCAGTACGCGGACCGCATGGCACTTCATGTGGCCAAACCGATCCGGTTCATGGCGCAGGCCGCCGGAATAGTTGTGAACATCCTCACGTTTTCCAACAGGATGGTCCTCGCCATGATGGGGATAAAAGCCCGGGGCGACCAGGGCTTCGTCACCAGGGAGGATGTCCAGCATATTGTGGCGGAGGGCCATGAGGCCGGAGTTTTCAGCTCCACGGAAAACGAGTTCATCCGCAATATTTTCGATTTTACCCATACCTGTGTCCGGGAGGTGATGGTTCCGCGCACCCGGATTGTCGCCCTCGATCTGGGGCTTCCGAGCGAAGAGCTGGTCAGGACGGTAGTTGACAACAAATACTCCCGTTACCCCGTTTACCGGGGGAGTATCGAGAATGTGGCCGGCTTCATTCACGGCAAGGATATGCTTGGCGGGATTGTGAGCAACCCTTCCTTCGACATTGAGTCCATTATCCGCCCCACGTTTTACGTCCCTGAAGGAAAGATGGTGAACGATCTGCTGAAAGAGATGCAGCGCAAATGCATCCACATGGCCCTTGTGGTGGACGAATACGGGGGTATCAGCGGTCTGGCCACCACCGAGGACCTGTTGGAGGAGCTCGTGGGCGAGATCGAGGATGAGCACGACATCGAGGAACCGGGGAGCATCCAGCGCCTGCCGGACGGCAGCCTCCTTGTAGATGCGCTCTTTTCCATCGGAGATCTTGCGGAGAACCTGGGGATAAAGCTTGACGAAGATGCCCCCTACGACACCCTGGCTGGTTTGATCCTTGACCGGCTGGGCCGTTTCCCCGAAAAGGGGGAGCGCGTCGAATGGGATCGCTTCACCCTTGTCTGCGAAGAGGTTAAAAAGACGGCAGTCGTAAAAGTACGGATAGTTGAGACGGCGCCTCGGGGGGCCGATGACGAAATTTCCACGACAAAGCTGGATTGAGGCGAGAGCGATGGACAGGGGCTACTTTTACTCACTGCTGGCATTTTTCTTCTGTGTGATCATTTTTTACGTGGTCTTCTCCATTGTCGCGCCGTTTCTGCCATCATTGGGATGGGCCGGAGTGATCGGGGTTCTGACATTTCCACTCTACCGGCGGCTGCGCGCAGGGGTGGGGGGACGGGACACGGTTGCCGCGGGCATCATGACCCCCGCAGTGGTGCTCACCCTGGTTATTCCCTTTGTGGGGCTTACTTTTTTTCTCGTTCAGGAAGCGACCGTGGCATACGGCTTTCTGGAAAAAATCGCGGCCGACGGGGGCAAATCCCTGGTGGAAAGCATTCAGAAGCATGCTGTTGTCAAGCCGTGGCTCAATCGTATCGAGGCATATACCGGCCCCTTGAGCTTTGAGATCGACAGCAGGCTCTTTCCCGAGATGAAGGAAGTGGCCACAAAGGTGTTCGGCTATTCCAAGGAGCTTATAAAGAACGTCTTTGTCTTCATCATCGAACTGATCCTGATGGTTATCACCCTCTTCTTTATCTATAGGGATGGAGAAAACGTCCAACGGCACGTTCTTGCGATTATCCCCCTTACGGAAGAGAACAAAAAGGTTCTTGTCGATACCATCCGCCGCGTCCTGCGGGCGGTCATGTACGGTGTCTTTCTCACCTGCCTCGTGCAGGGGGCCCTCGGCGGTCTGGGGTTCTGGGTGGCCGGGCTCCCTTCGCCGATTCTCTTTGGGGCCATAATGGCTGTCTGTGCACTTATACCGGTGGTGGGGACAGGACTTGTCTGGCTTCCGGGTGCGCTCTATCTTCTGGCCAACGGTGAGATTGCGAGAGGAGCCGGGCTCATAGTCTGGGGGGTGCTGGCGGTCAGTTCCATCGATAACGTGATCAAGCCGTTTTTCATCAGCGGCAAGGCAAAGCTGCCGGTCCTGGTCATTGCCATCGGCGGTCTTGGCGGCCTTGCATCGTTCGGGCTCCTGGGGGCCGTCGTGGGGCCTATCGTGCTTGCACTCTTCCTGGCGCTGTTCGAGATGTATCGGGGAGAAGTCGAAACGAGGGGTAAAGGGGCGGGTGGGGGCAATTCGTGACTGCCCCCACGCCAAGGATGTCTGCTATATGGGCCGGTGTGCGGCCTTGGCCCGCTTATTGCCGATGGTGACCGAAGTCAGGATGGAAATCAGCAGCACTCCCACAATGGTACCGAGCGAGAAGATGATGGGGATATGGTAGATATCCACCAGCAGCATTTTTGCTCCCACGTAGACGAGAATGACGGAAACTCCCAGTTTGAGGTACACGAACATGTCTATGACGTTGGAGAGCAGATAGTAAAGGGACCGCAGGCCCATGATCGCGAAAACGTTTGACGTATAAACGATGAACGGATCATGGCTTACCGCCAGAACCGCCGGGATTGAGTCGACGGCAAAAATCAGGTCGCTGGACTCGATCATCACTACGGCCAGGAACAGCGGAGTGGCGGCCCGGACCCCCCCCTTGTTGATGAAGAACCGGTCATCGCGGATGCGCTTTGTGATCGGTACGAATTTGCGTACGAGACGGACAAGGAAGTTTTTCTCCGGATCAACCTTCTCTTCCCCGCCAAAAGCCATCTTGAGACCCGTTATTACCAGAATCCCGCCGAAGACGTACATAATCCAGTGAAACCGTTCCAGTAGTTCAATGCCGGTAATTATGAATATCCCCCTCATGATGAGGGCGCCGAGGATGCCCCATTTGAGGACCTTTGGCTGGTGGGCCTTGGTAATGTGGAAGTAGGAGAAGATCATTATGAAAACGAACAGGTTATCCACCGACAGTGATTGCTCGATGAGGTAGCCCGTGAAAAATTCAAGAGCTTTGGTGGACCCCATTTCAAAATAGATCCAGACGTTGAAGGCAAGCGCCAGGGAAACCCAGACGATAGTCCAGGACAGTGCTTCACGAAATTTGATTTCGTGGCTCTTGCGGCTGAAAATGCCCAGATCGATGACGAACATCACGAGGATGACCGCCCCGAAACCGAGCCACATCATGGTTTGCATTGGCATGAAATTACTCCGGAAACATTAGTGGTGGGAACGTGCCCGTGGAGATGGTATGGGAACCACCTCCACGGTTCGGACCTGTTAGAAGCGCCGGTTGTAGGCCATCTGTTCAAGCCTGGCGATACGCTCCTCCATCGGTGGGTGGGTGGAGAAGAGGTTGAGCAGGGAACCGCCCGTCAGCGGGTTCACAATGAAGAGATGGGCCGATGCGGGGGACGCCTGCTGCATCGGAATCATCTGCGAGCCCATTTGCAGCTTTTTGAGGGCGTTGGCAAGGGCCTGTGGGTTGCCGCAGATCCGTGCGCCCGACTCGTCCGCCAGGTATTCACGGGAGCGGGAAACCGCCATCTGGATCAGCATTGCCGCGATGGGGGCGATAATCGCCATGGCAAGGCCGCCTATCATCCCGCCGGCACCCTCGTCATCGTCGCTGCGGCCGCCGCCGAACATGGCGGCCCACTGGAGCATGTTGCCCAGCATGGATATTGCCCCCGCAAAGGTGGCGGCGATGGTGGAGACGAGGATGTCGCGGTTCTTTACGTGGGCGAGTTCGTGGGCCATGACGCCTTCGAGTTCTTCAGTGGACAGGATGCGGAGAATCCCCTCGGTGGCGGCGACTGCGGCATGGTTCGGGTTGCGCCCCGTGGCGAAGGCGTTAGGGCTGTCGCTGGGGATCACGTAGACTCGCGGCATCGGCAGGTTCCCTTGGGTCGCAAGCCTCCGGATCATGCCATAGAAAGCAGGATTCTCCGCCTCTGTGATTTCCCGGGCTCCGTACATCTTGAGGACTATCTTGTCCGAGAACCAGTAGGAGAAGAAGTTCATGGCGCAGGCCATGAAGAAGGCGAAGACCATTCCGGACTTGCCGCCGATGGCGCTCCCCATGGCCACCATGAGGAGGGTGAGAAGGGTCAGGAGCAGTGTTGTCTTGAATCGGTTCATCATAACTCTATTCCTCCGTTTGCGCTGCGGTTGTCGGTATGCACTTTAATTTCAAGGGCTGTGACAACAGCGCGTTAGGGTTTTGCCGGGGCAAACAAAAAAGACCTTTACCCGCGGCGTTAATTGGCCTTGGATAAAGGTCTTGCATGCTTCGACGAAGTCGGAAGCCCCTGGCCCGGGTGTTTCCACCGTGGTGACGAGCTTTGGGTCGGTCTTGCGGACCGTTTGCTACTCCCCTTTAACTTCTAACAGGTTAATGATTCACTCTCTTCATGTCAAGGGTTTTCCTCGGGGAAATACCGGTTCTTGCATTTAGCGGGGTAATCCTATAGCATTTCCCCTTTTACTGGTAATTGCAACGGCTGGAACGGCAGCCGCAATAACACATTTAAACTTTTTGGGGAGGATCAGTGGATAGCGCTGTGCTCGTGACAACATTCGGTATCATTTTCCTGGCTGAGTTGGGGGACAAAACCCAGCTGACCGCCATGGCCCTTGCAACCCGCTACCCCTGGAAGAAGGTTTTCATCGGTATTGCTGTTGCCTTTGCCGTTCTGAACCTCGGAGCGGTGCTGATCGGAAAACTTCTTTTCGCTATTCTTCCGCTTTTCTGGATCAAACTTGTCTCGGGAGTTCTGTTCCTGTTCTTCGGCATTACCACTTTCCGCGGGGGTGAGGACCATGAAGATGGGGACGGGAAGCGCGCCTCGGCCCGTGGTCCGGTGGTCACGTCCTTTTTCATGATTCTTCTTGCGGAACTGGGAGACAAGACCCAGCTCGTTACCACGAGCCTTGCCGCCCAATACGATTCCACCCTGGCCGTATTCACCGGTTCAACCCTGGCGCTCTGGCTCGTTTCCCTTATCGGCATCTTTTTAGGTCGCCAGTTAATGCGCGTGGTACCCCTCGCAACCATCCACAAGGCTGCGGGGCTTCTTTTCTTCTTGTTCGGAATTATCATCCTCTATCAGGTCGTGGCCGCTCCCTGATCCATTGATTTTTCGGTATGGCAACCGTACAATGAACAGCGGATACCTGAACCGGCAGAGAGCCTGATGCACGATAATTATGTCGAAAAATCCTTTCTTTACCTTGTTGCCCTTTCGTTGGCCCTCCACGCCGGCGTTTTTGCGCTGATTGTCCTGTTTCCGGAATCAAAGCCCGTGCTGAGGCAGGAACCGATCATGATCGATCTGGAGGACCTGCCGGATTTGAGCACGCTTCCGTCCCCCGAAGCTAAGGGAAGGCCGGCCCGTCACCAGGCGGAACAGGCAAGGCGGGTGCCGCAGGAGACGGCGCCGAGAGGCGAGCGCGAACGGGATCGCATAGCTTCAGTGCCTCCCAGCGCGAGAACCTTGCCTCAGCGTCCGTCGGCACCATCACCCCCAGCAGCGAAATCTCCCCGGCAATCCAACGAAGATGCGGCGGTGACAAAGGATAGAGAGGGGGAGGTTCCCGCCCGGGAGGCACCCAGCGGTTCCGGAATACTGAGACCCCGCGCGACAACTGACGCCCCTGGCCTGGATCAGCTAATGCCCAGTGCTCAGCGCCTTGCAAAAGTTGAGGAGAGTTACCGGAAAAAGTACCGGGATGAAGTGGCGGAAGGGGATACGAAGTTTCTCGATACCGACGACATTCAGTTCGGTTCGTTCCTGCGCCGGTTCGAGAACGCCATCTATGGGGTCTGGCGCTACCCCCAGGAAGCGGCCAGGCTTGGTGTCGAGGGGGTAACGCCGGTAAAGATAACGTTCAACCGCAGTGGCGCCATTGTTAAATATGAAATCCTGCAAAGTTCGGGGAGCAGAATCCTCGATGACGAGGTGCTGCGTACCCTGCGTATGGTGGGACCGGTAGGGCCGTTCCCGCGGGGATACCAGAAAGATACCTTCAATCTGATTGCATTTTTCCAGTATGGCATTGTTCGCGGAGTCAGCAGATCTCTCCGCTGACTTCCTTCAACTCTCCATATCTTCCAGTCGTTTTCGCAGATACTCCGCAAATTCCGGGTTGAATTCGTCCCTCTTGAGGGCCATATCGACTGTGGCTTTCAAAAATCCCAGCTTGTCGCCGCAGTCATGGCGTATCCCCTCGAAAAGGCACCCGTAGATAGCTTCATCGCTGGCGAGCTTGAGGAGGGCGTCAGTGAGTTGAATCTCTCCCCCCTTGCCCGGTTCCTGCCGTTCGAGGATCGGAAATATATCTGGGGTTAAAACGTAACGGCCTATGATGGCCATGTCTGAAGGAGCTTCTTCCCGCTTTGGTTTTTCCACCAAATCGGTTACTTCGAATACCCTGTCGGTAATTCTGTTTGCCTTGACGCAGCCGTAGGAGGAAATGTTCTCAGCCGGAACCCTTTCCAGCGCCAGGACCGATCCCCGGTATTTCCGGTAGACCTCCAGAAGCTGTCCAAGGCAGGGCGTTTCCGCGTCGATGATATCATCGCCCAGAAGGACGGCGAAGGGTTCGTTCCCTACGAACTCCTTGGCGCAGAGGATGGCGTGGCCAAGGCCCATCGCCTGTTTCTGCCGGACGTAGAAGATGTTAACCATTTCAGCGATGTCCCGGACTTCCCGCAGGGTATCGTCCTTCCCCTTTTCGTGGAGCAGCGCTTCCAGCTCGAACGAAATGTCGAAGTGGTCCTCAATGGCCCGCTTGCCGCGCCCCGTCACGAACAGTATCTGCTCGATGCCGGCGGCAACTGCCTCTTCCACAACGTATTGCACCAGAGGCTTGTCGATGAGCGGAAGCATTTCCTTGGGAGATGCCTTGGTGGCGGGAAGAAATCGGGTACCGAGTCCCGCTACCGGGAAAACAGCTTTTTTAACCTGCATGGGTGGACTCCTTACGGTTCAGTCGTGGTCGTCGTCGCGTGCCAGTCCTGCCAGGATATCCGGAATCAGCTCTTCTTTTCCCAGCGCCATGATATGAACGCCGTCGCAATAGGGGCGTGCCGCGGCCACAAGCCGACGGGCGATTGCGACTCCGGTATCGAGGGGATGATCGGCGTCTTCCAGTTCATGGATAAGATCAACGGGTACCTTGAGGCCGGGGACACGGTTTGTGACGTAACGGGCCATGCCGGCAGATTTCAGCAGCAGGATACCGACAATGACCTTCGCCCCAAGAGGATGCACCGCTTCAGCAAAGCGCGCAAGACAATCGGGGGAGAAGATTGCCTGGGTCTGGAAAAAACCGGCTCCGGCGGCAACTTTTTTCGCCAGCTTTGGCAGTGTAATTTCGAATGGTTCTGCGGCGGGTGCCGCGGCGGCCCCTGCGTAAAAAGATGTGGAGCCGTGGAGCCGGGCGCCGGATAAATCTCGGCCGGAGTTCAGGGCGGCAATGGTTTGGAGAAGCTGGACCGATTCCAGGTCGAAGACCGGTTTGCCGCCGGGATGGTCGCCGAAGGAGATGTGGTCTCCCGTGAGGGCGAGGACATTGGTCACTCCGAGTGCCGCCGCAGCCATAAGCTCGCTTTGAAGGGCCAGCCGGTTCCGGTCCCTGCAGGTGAGCTGCATGATCGGTTCGATTCCGTCCCTGAGCAGCAGTGCGGCCGGGGCAAGGGGGGAGATCCGCACGTTCGCCCCCTGGTTGTCGGTAACGTTGACGGCATCAACGATCTTCCCGAGGGCGTGCGATTTTTCCCTGAATTCGCCGCAGTCGCATCCCTTTGGGGGGCAGACTTCGGCCGTTACGACAAAATTGCCTGCATCGAGTTTTCTGCGAAGGATTGATGTCATGGGGGGAAACTTTTCACTTTTCCAGTTTCAGGCTTCCGGGCCTGAGATTTCTGGAAAAATCGCGAGGAGGATTTGCGGCGGAGAGCGGGGCCTGTTCGCCCCGGTCGTGGAGGCGCTGGTAAATCTGGCACCACGCGCACTCGGCTTCCGGGTTTACTTCGCATTTACCTTCGTCCATGCCGCCGCACGGGCCGTTCAGAAGCCCCTTCGGGCAGATGGTAACCGGGCATATGCCCCCCGTTTCGTTGAGGATGCAGTGGCCGCAGAGTGAACAACGCTGCTCGAACTGTCCGAACCGGCGGATGTTGCCGAGGAATAGAGTGTCGAGGCCGGCCACGGTCAACCGGTCGGAGGCGGTGGAAACCGACTGGACCCCGGCGCCGCAGGCAAGCACAAGAAGCGCTTCGGCGTTTTTTACCTGCTCTCCCTTGCTCCTTAGGTCGCGCTGAACACGCAGCATGTGGCAGGCCTCATCGATTACGAGGGAGCCGGTGACTTCCTTCCCCGCGGCAGTGAGGTCCTCCTGCATTTGCCAGAGCTGTTCCTCTCCCCCGGACTTGCAGACCGTGGCGCATTTTGCGCAGCCGATAAGGAAAATGCGGGAAACGGGCTCCAGTGTGGCGAGGATTTCGGTAAACGGTTTCTGTTTACTGACAATCATAACGGATCCGCAACGGGAAATCCGGGTTTCGGACCGTTAAGCACAATGCGACTGCTCGGCCTTTGTATCCGCATTTTCGCCGTCTTAAGGGTGTCTGCCGAGCGGCGTGGCCCATGCCTATGCTCGCTGGAGAGTCGATTAATGGTTATGGGTGCGGGTACTGCGCGTTTTATGAAACTATGAATGAACAGGCCGGATAAAGTATGTATTTATGCGGCCGCCGACGGGCAGCCTGCGCAGCTTCCGCCTGAAGCGCAGGCCGGCGCCTTTGCCTTCTCACCGCTGCTGTTGTAACCTTCGGCGTACCAGCCGCCCCCCTTGAGGGCGAATCCTGACTGGGAGATGAGTTTCTGCACCGGGGCACCGCACGAAGGGCATTCCTTCGCCGGTTCGTCGGAAAACTTCTGGCGCAGTTCAAACTGCTTGTTGCATTTGGTGCACTGGTATTCGTAGAGTGGCATTTTTCAAACCTCCTGCGTTAATCAGACTTCAATATAATAATTAGTGCCGGATTTTGTCAACCCTGGGGCAAGAGCGATTGTCAGCCGGAGGCATTGTGGAGAAGGAGAGAGCGAATCTCCTCGGCCGTGACGCCGGCGATCCTCAATGTCTTGTGACGGGATTTGTCACCTGCGATGATTTGAATGGCGGATTTGGGGACCTTGAGGAGTTTTGCGAGATATTCGATGCAGAGTCGGTTCGCCTCGCCTTCAACGGGGGGGGATGTTAGTCGGAGTTTGATGGCATCTCCCTGGATGCCGCAAATTCCGTTTCTTGAGGCCCTTGGCTGAACATGTACAGAGAAGGTGACACCGCCCGGATTTTCCGTAATCCGTAACTCGTCGGTGGGAGGGTTACTCTTCATCGAGTGCGAGCATTTTGTAGTGGGTGTCGAGCAACGCCTTGAATGAGCTTTCGAACTGGAGTCGTTGCCGACGGATATCCTGAATCTGGTCATTGAGTTGCGCCAGGCGCCGTTCGGCGTCGGCCACAATTTTCTCCGCCTTCACTTCTGCCTCGGAAATGAGAAGCGAGGCTTCCTTTTGGGCGTTTGCCTTCATTTCTTCGGTGATTTTCTGAGCGGCGAGCATGGTTTCACGCAGGTTCTTTTCCTGCTGGGCCAGTTGTTCCATGTCGGCAGCGGCCCTTTTGCACTGCTCCTTGAGTTCGGTGTTCTCCCTTACCAGGCTTTCCATTTCTTCCGCAACGGTCTGAAGGAAGGCATCAACCTCCTGCGGGTCCAGTCCGCCGAGCATCTTCCCCTTGAACTGTTGTTGCTGGATGTCTATTGGAGTTATTCTCAAGGCATGCCCCCCATTCCGAGTTTCATCTTGTAGGCCAGATCATAAATGCTGCGCACGAGGAAGCTTTGGAGAAAGTAAATTGCAACAAGAACTATGATCGGCGAGAGATCGAGTCCACCCATGTCGGGCAGGAATCTGCGGACACGGGAGAGAACCGGTTCGGTGCTCCGGTAGAGGAAGTTTACGATCGGATTGTATGGGTCGGGATTTACCCAGGAGATAATCGCCCGTGCGATAAGGATGTAGAGATAGATGGTCAGGAGGATGTCGGCAACCTTGGCGACAGCAAGCAGAAAATTGGCAAACACGAACATGACGTGCCCCTTGGTGATGGATGAACGACTGCCGCGTTATACAGGAAATAACGGCATGGTGTCAAGAAAGCGTCAGATATTGGGAGCTTTTTCCCCTGTGTAGATTGTTGCGATTCCGCAGGTGAGATTGCGGTGGGTCGTTGTGCTGAACCCTACGCCGGTCATCATGCCCTTGAATTCCTCTTGGGAAGGGAACTCAAGCACGGAATCGGGCAGATATTTATAGGCGCTGAAATTGGAAAACAATCCGCCGATTGCCGGCAATACCTTCAGAAAATAGAAGTAATATATTTTTTTGAAGATCTGCCAGCGGGGGGTTGAAAATTCGAGAATAACGGCCTTGCCGCCGGGCTTCAGCACGCGGTGCATCTCTGCCAGCCCCTGGCGCCTGTCGACAACGTTGCGGATGCCGAACGCGATGGTGACCGAGTCAAAAGTGTTGTCGGGGAAGGGGATCGCTTCGCATGGGGCAATCTCGAGGGTTATCCGTTTTGCATAGGGGGATTGCGCCACTTTCTCGCGGCCGAGAACTATCATTCCTTCTGTAATGTCAATGCCGACGATGGACACCGAATCGGGTGTTTGTCGTGCGATTTCCAGGGCGACATCGCCGGTCCCCGTCGCCACGTCCAGTATCCGCCCGCCTTCGGTCCAGCGGGTGCATTTTACCGCAAGCCGCCGCCAGCGGCGATCAATGCCGAAGCTCAGGAGACGGTTGAGAAAGTCGTACCGGGGAGCGATGTCCGAGAACATTTCTCTGATCTGCTCACCTTTTTCGCTTAGTTTATACATTGTAAATTTTCTGTCCTTTTAAGGGTAAAGATGGTATAAAATTCGACTTTTCCCAGCATATAAAACCAGTCATTCATAGCACAAAGCCATGTTCCGTGCCAGCAAAAACGGACTTCGGAACCTGGTCGCCCGTTTCTCTGCGGAGGTATTCCGCTGCGTGGGGGACGAATCCGGCGAAAGGAAAGGCCAGTGCAGATAGCTTCTCTCATTCGGTGGCAGGATATCGCCGACATCATAATAATGAGTTTCCTCGCCTATCAGCTTTACAGTTGGTTCAGGCATACCCGGGCCATGCAAGTCCTCATCGGCATGGTCTTTCTTGTGGGGGTCTATTTCGTCACCCGGAACCTGGGGCTTTTCATGACGAGTTGGATCCTTCAAGAGTTGGGCACAGTTCTTTTCGTTCTGATAATTGTCATTTTTCAGGCTGAAATTCGGCAGGCGCTCTACCGTTTCAGTCTGTTGAGAAACTTTTTCGGAAGACAGGATGGGGGAGGGCAAATCGATCTCGCCGATCTTTCCGGCACCGTTTTTCGGCTAGCCAAGGCACGGACCGGCGCAATCATTGTTTTTCAGCGTCAGGAATCCCCCGATGATTATCTGCTGCACGGGGTGCGGCTCGACAGCGTTCCCAATGGCCAGCTTATTGAAAGCTTGTTCCAGGACGGCACCCCGCTTCACGACGGCGCCATCATTGTAAAAGAGGGACGCATCGCTCTGGCGTCATGCCACTTGCCGCTTTCCTCTAAAACGGAGCTTCCGCGGCACTTTGGCACCAGGCACCGGGCAGGCATCGGCCTCAGTGAGCGTTGTGATGCTGTCGTGGTGATTGTTTCCGAAGAGCGTGGTGAGGTTGGCCTGGCTATTGCAGGTGATTTTGAGCAAATCGGGTCGGCCGAAAATTTGGCGGAGAGGCTCCAGAGGCTTCTCTATCCCCAGCGCCAGGAAAAAGTGCATATTACCATCCGGCAGAGACTTTTCCGCAATCTGGGCCCAAAGCTTGTTACTACGCTGGTGGTGCTGATCAGCTGGCTTATCATAACAACTAAACAAGGGGGCATTTTTACGGTTACCGTCCCCGTCAAATTTCATAATCTGCCGGCTGATGCTGTCCTGCTAAAGAGCACGCCGGAAGATGCCCAGGTTCAACTTAAAGTTTTTTCGAGCTTGATTCCTTCGCCGAATCAGCTGGATGTGGTGGCAGACCTGGACCTTTCCGGAGTGAGGAGTGGCAGCAACACCCTGGCCATAAGCGATGACAATCTTAATCTTCCCCTGGGCGTAGTGGTCACCAGCATTAACCCCTCGGTGGTAAAGGTGACCATAGGGAGGAAAATTCAAAAACCTCTGAAAATTCGTCCAGTGCTGAAGGGCTCCCTGCCCGGACGGCAACGGATCAAGATGGTGCGGGTCGAGCCCTCTGAAGTGATTGTGGAAGGTCCTGAACACGTACTGGGTGGTATTGAGACAATTAAAACTGAAGTAGTGAACCTTGACGAGGTCCATCAGGGGACGGTTGCTGAAGCTAGGCTCATATCTCCATCTCCGCAACTGAGAATCCTGCATGACGAGCCGGTTCGGGTGCGAATAGTCACCACCGGAAGGCGGTAAAGGCGTCGAGGGGAATAAAAGTTTGACAGTATTATGTCGGTGTGTTATAAAAAGTGAATGTTCGCTGTGATTTATTAAAACAAAGGAGGGGATATGAGTATTCGATTGCGACTTGTCGCGCTGTCAATGATCCTCTTAGCCTTTCCCGCCCTGTCCCACGCCGCTAAAACCCACAAGATCAGAAAAAACGAAACAGTATCTTCCATCGCCAAGAAATACCACGTCAGCATCAAAGATCTTAAGTCTGCCAATAACCTTACAAATTCACGCATCAAGCCGGGAGCTGTGCTCGTAATTCCTCCCCGTCTGGCGAGCGCGGGCAGCGCTGGTTCTTTGCGGGCCGAAACGTATAAGGTCAGGAAGGGTGATACCCTGACAAGGGTTGCTCGCAAGACCGGAATTTCCGTAAGCGAATTGAAACATCTCAATAAAATCGGCAAGAGCCGGCTCAAGCCGGGCCAGGTCCTGGCGCTCCGTGCTGTGGAGCCTGACGATGCTTCGGTATCTAAGCTCACCCTGAAGAAGCCGCTTAAACACCTTGATATTTATAATGAAAAAGAATACGAGCAAACCCTGAATGAATTGATGGATATTACTCCGGACAATACCGCCGATTTTACGAAAAGCGTCAATCTCGAAGTTAACGGTATTTCCGAACTCAAGAAAACAGCTTACAGTTTTATCGGCACTAAGTACCGTTTCGGCGGTACCTCTCGAAATGGGCTTGACTGTTCCAGTTTCGTACAGCATGTGTTCCGCGAGCTCGATGTTACGCTGCCCCGTACTGCCCGTGAGCAATTTCACGTGGGGAGTGCGGTTGCACCCGGAGATCTTCAGAAGGGGGATCTTCTCTTTTTCCAGACCTATGCACGCTTTCCGTCCCATGTTGGCATTTATCTCGGCAACAACAAGATGATTCACGCATCTTCCCGAGATCGCCGGGTAGTCATTTCTTCCGTCGATACCCCCTATTACCGGTCGAGGTTTATTGGCGCAAAGCGGATTACTGCGGTCAATCCCGATGTGCTTACGCTTGATGACCTTGTGACCGGAGTTGAAGAAGAGAGTCTGGAAGATATCCTGACAAATGACACCCTTGGCGTCAGCCTTCTGCAGTGATTTGTTCTGCACACACGCAACAAAATCCGGTCCCTGTGGCCGGATTTTTTTTTAGGTTTTCAATGTTACTCCTTATGAGGACGTTTAGCGGTGCGGATACTACTTGTTTATAGACCACATCCGGAGGGGGCGAGGGATCCGTTTACCTCCCTGATGCCAACGGGGCTTGGCTACGTTAATGGGGTATTGCGCGAGAACGGCTTTGAATCCCGTCTGGCCAACCTTTCCGGGGTGTCCTGGCGCGAGGTGGAGGAGTTTCTGCGGCGGGAGCGTCCCGATGTCCTCGGTATATCGGTTTTTACCCATAATCGCTTTGAGTCGCTCAGGCTGGCCGCTTTGGCAAAAAAGATCGACCCTGCCTGTGTAATCGTATTGGGCGGCCCCCATGCAACACACTCCTTCGAAACCATCCTCGCGAAACATCGTGAGGTGGATGCCGTTGTCCTCGGCGAAGGTGAAGAGACGTTCCTTACCCTTGTGCGTGCCTTGGAATACCGCGGGAACTTGGCAGGCATTGACGGCCTTGCCGTTCGGCAGGGGGCCGGGGTGAGCCATTCGCAGCGTTCGCCCATTACGGATCTTGACGCGCTTCCGCCGCCGGTTCGCTATATGGACGATGCCTGGGGGTGCGACATCCCCAGGCAGCTTGAATTCATCATCACCTCGCGGGGATGTCCTGCCGCCTGCCGCTTTTGTTCTTCACCGCGATTCTGGGGGGCGGGGCTAAGGTTTCGTTCTCCCCGTTCCATGGTCGATGAGATACGGACAATCCGCGACCGCTATGGGCTCATCTACTTTTCCCTCCGCGACGATACCTTTACCGTCCGAAAGGACCGGGTTATTGAATTCTGCAAGCTGCTTCTGAAGGAAAAGGTCTATATCCTCTGGAATTGTCAATCCCGGGTTAATGCCGTCGACGAGGAGATGCTGCTCTGGATGCGGCGGGCCGGTTGCGAATGCGTCCAGTACGGAGTCGAATCCGGATCGGAGCGGATTCTCGCCCGGCTCGGCAAGAGAATCACTCCCCAGCAGGTGCGAACGGCGGCCGGGGCGACCCGGCGGGCCGGCATAAACCTTTCCATTTATCTCATTACCGGTGTGCCGGGAGAAACCGACGAGGATGTTGATGCAACGCTGAGACTCGTGAACGAGATACGTCCCCATGATGGCCAGGTGGCCCCCCTTGCGTACTATCCCGGCACTGCGATATTCGACGAAGCGGTGAGACTGGGCAAAGTGGCGGCTGATCTGTTCGAGAGGGATCATGGAGAGGCTCAGTATGTGCGCAGTGATCCGTTCGTGGCCCGTTCTGGGGAGACTCTCCTGCGGGCACTGACCCGGGTCGGGAGGAAGGCCCGCTTTACTCAGGCCGATTTTGCCTCCCAACGTGAGCTTTTGGGATATTGCCACGGGACAAATCTCGCCCAGGGGGAATGGCTTGAGGATAAAGGCCGGGAAGGACAGGCGGCGGAACTTTATCGTGAGATCGTAGAGCGGGAACCGGAAAACCCGTGGGGGTGGCTGGCACAGGGAGGTCTCTTCGGTTTGCAGGGGGATGTGAAATCCGCAAAAGAAGCTTTTTCAAGGGTCCTTTCAATCGTCCCTGGATACGTTCCGGCGCATCTGGCGCTTGGTGACCTGTGTCAGGAGCTGGGGGACCGAAACGGCGCCCATCGTTGGTACGAGGCGGCGAGGGGGCTGAACCCATACGATCCTCTTGTTGAGGAGCGCCTGAAGAGTGTATCAAGAAGATCCGGCAAGAAAAAAGGCGGACCCTGACAGGGTGCCGCCTTTTTTTAATGGATAAGCAGATGCTATTTGCCGGCGATCCTGACGCCCGGAGCGAAAATGATTTTTTCGAAAGTCCGGTTCAGGGTCTTGCTGTGGAAGTTGAGCATGGGAGGAGAATCAGGGAACTCAACCTCTTCACCAACTTTCACTTTGGTTTGCATGATGGCAACCCAGATTTTCTGCCCCTTCTCTTCAACCTCAAGATAGGTGTATCCGGCAGCGTCCATGGTGGAGACAACCTTGCCCTTGTGGCCGGCCCCGGCTGGGATTTCAACGGGCTTCAGGCCGGCGTGGGGATTGGCCCCGCCGTGAACTGCATCTTGTGGCATTTGACCCTGACCAGGCTGTGCGGGCATGCCGCCCTCTTGGGGCATGGCGGTCTCAGGGGCTTTCGGCTTCTCCTTGCATCCGGCTGCGGCGAGCGATGCGACTGCAAGTGCAACCAACAATGTCTTTTTCACCTGTATCCTCCTGTATGATGTACGTATTACCAGTTGTGGACATTATCATAGGTCCCAAATGTTTTACAATAGCAAAAAAAGCCTGTTATTTCCCGATGATGACTTCGCCAGTGTCGGTTATCAGCTTGCCCGGGAGCTGGAACACCCGTTTGAAGATGCCGAGAACCCCCTTGGCCATGGATTTGACCGGAACGGCGCTTACGGCAGGGTTGTTCCACTTCCCTTTTGCTTCGAAGTAGGTGGAAATCAGGTGTTTGTCCTCTCCGGTGAGTATCCAGCCGACGATCGGAATCCGGTTTACCACCTTATCGACGGTCTGGAGAGGTTGCACGCCAATGGTGGCATCGATTTCCTCTTTTACGAGGTTGATTGAGCCCACGACTGAGATGTTCATAGCGTTGCTGTCGATGAGGATATCCTGGGATGATATGACGCCGTCCCTTAGGGCCAGATTGGCATTGATGCGGTTATAGGGCATGCCGTCCGACACCATGTCGGGGAGCTGGAATTTGAAGAGTTGCGACACGTTGAGGATGGAGAATATTTTCGAGAGGACCGAGAATTGTCTCAACTTCCCCTCCTGGAGATGCAGCTTCACATTGCCCAGTATGGAGCGTTTCAGTTCGTCGGCGGATTTTCCCTTGGCCGTTAAGTCGGCATCGAGCGCAAGGTTGCCGGTAATTATCTCGTTGTGAAGTCTTAGTTCCAACGCCTGAACCAGTTCTTCGGCGGAAACCTTCTCGGCTTTGAAATTTGTCTGGTAGCGGGGCGACCCGTTGGAGCCGAAGTCAGCGCGGAATTTCCCCTCGAACCGTCCGCCGAAGGCCGCGAACTCGACGGGTTGAAGGTAAAGTATCCGGTTCTCCAACATGGCAACGGTATGGAACTGCCGAACCTTCATGTTCTGTAACTTCAGCTCTTCCGCGTTGACGGAAGCCTTGATAGTGGCGGCACTCTCCCGTCCTCCATCGTTCCGTTCCGGTTCCAGCCGGGTAAGCAGTAGAATGTCCTCAATATCCAGGAATGGAGAGGTGACGGCAATGTCGAGTCGAGGGTTTTTCAGATGTTCCACGGTTCCTTTGAGGGATAGCGATGATTCATTAACCTTGCCGGAGAGGGATTTGATCCTGACGATGTCGTCGGCAAACGACACGATACCCTGAACATTCCTGACCTTCGGTGCTTTGCCTTCGGAGGGCGCCAGGCCGAGGTCGGCCACGTCGAGGGTGGGGGCGGTGAATTCAAGGGAAAATTCAGGGTTGTCGAGATTGGTGACGGTTCCCTTGCCGAAGATGAGCGAGCTGCCGAGCATTGCCGAAAGCCGCGGAGTTTCCAGTGAGTTTCCCTGGAAACTGACGCCCCCGGTAATGTTGTGCAGGCGTTTGATATCGTTTATTGGTTTGAATGATGCGCCCGACAAGGTTACATTCCCCCGCCAGTTGAGGCCGTCGAAGGTTTCTGCATTCCCGTCGGCATGGGCGTTTATCTGCATGTTTCCCTGGGGGTGGTACGGGTTGACCCGGGGCATGAGCGGGGCAAGCGAGGATATTTCGAACTGGTTCGTCCTGATGTCAAGCTTTGCCGGTATGTCCCTTCCCGGCTGAAAGCGGGCCGACAAGGCAAGCGAGAGCGGTGGAAGCTGGTACTGGCAAGAGAAGGCGTCAATTCCGGTTTCCGCGAGGTTCATCCTGAAGGAAAGGTTGTTGGCGAGTCCGGCAGGCTTGGCAATGATATTGGTCATCCGGTAACCGGCGTTTGCCAGATTCCAGTCGCCGGACAGTGTATAGGCGGACGTGTGCCCCTGACCGGTGAGTCGGAGTGTTGTGTCGCCCGTAAAGGAGAGCTTGTCCCCTGCTTGCTTTCCTAGGAGCCAGGTTATTTCGGGATATTGGGGGGAGAACAGCGCGCTGAACGGATAAAATGAAGGTGTCTCAAGGGGGTAGTCGGCAATCATGCCGTTGAGGGTAAAGGGCGAGGTACCGAATTTACCCGACATGTTGCGCAGGATGAAGTTCTTGCCCGACAGCTCAAGCTCCCCTTTGATGCTGTTAAAGGCGGGGACTCCGTCCCCCATATCCACGACGCCTCCCTCCAGGGCGTGGGCTTTGATGGTGAGGATATTGTAATTCCGGTCTTTCTCCATGTGGAGGATCTGGCTGATTCTGCCGTCGAGATGCCCTTCGTCCAGCCTGTAAGTCCCTGCTTTGATGTGCTGTTCGATGAACTGTGACGGACCATCAGCGATAATGCCGAATGGAATATAGTGGAAAAACCGCTCCAGCTTGAAGGGGGCCATGGTGGCCCTGGCAACGATCCGCGGATCTTTCGTGTCGATGTTTTTGATTGCGCAACTCCCCCTGACCAATAGACCGTCCATGCGAAAGTCCACAGAAGAAACGTTAACCTCATGCCGGTTGCGCTCAAGCGTGTAGTCAAGCTGCAGATCATGGGGGGTGAGAACGGCATGGAACACCTCGGGGTAGGAAAAACGCAAACCGGCTACGCGGATTGTCCCCTTTGAAGTGAAATCCGCCACGGTTCCGTGGAGCGAGCCTTTGACGTCGAAACTCCCCACCATGGGTGCGAAGGGTACATACTTGCCATAGTACGGCCAGTAGTGTGCAGCGGAGAGTTTCCTGGCATTGATCTTGGCATCCAGATCAGTTTCCGTCATGGGGCGGCCCTTGAGCGGAAGACGGATGGCGCCCTTGGCGGAGAGTTCTGCCTTGCCGTCCCGCTGTACCACCGTAGTCGTGATATCGAAATCGGTTTTTTTGCCGCGCGTAAGCCGGCCCAGTTCGAGATCGGTCTGTTGGAGGGCGGTTTGCACACCATTGGGCGACGCGGCATGGTCAACGATTGTAATGTCACCCCGGCGTATTCTTATCCCCTTCAGCCCCACCGGAGCCGCGCCCTTTTTCTCATCCAGCAAATCGCTTATGTTGAATTTGCCGTCTTTGTATCGGACAATCCGTATTGCCGGCTGTTCCACATCGAGTTTTCTGATGACAACCTTGTTGTTCAAGAGCGGCAGGAGCGCAAGCCGAAAGCTGACCTTTTCCGCGGTGGCAAAGGCCGACAGCCCGTCCCGTTCTTTTATGACGACTTTGGTAAAGGTGAAGGCGGGCGTGAAGTGGAGGGTCACATCCCCTTTTTCGTACGTAACCTGACGGTTTAGGCTCTTCTGGACTTCGGCGAGAATACGACCCTTATAGGTGTCGAGTTCGTGGAATCGTGCCAGAAAAATCGCGGCAATGCCTCCGGCGATTATCCCGAGGGCTGCAACAATGGCGAACAGAAGAATCTTGGTACGGCGGGAAATCATGACGGGCGGGGCCTTTCGTTCGATCTGAAAACTTACAAAGTATACCCCCCACCCGCACCGGGAGGCAACCATCTTCGCGCGAATGGATGTGTCGGCCCGGTTGCATTCTCGCTGCTCTCTCTGCTACTATGACGCAATTTATGAGAATCAAACGCCTTGACATATCCGGCTTCAAGTCGTTCGTCGACAAGGTCTCCCTCGACTTTCAGCAAGGGATCACCGGTATCGTCGGTCCTAACGGCTGTGGTAAATCCAACGTGGTTGACGCCATCCGCTGGGTAATGGGGGAGCAGTCCGCAAAGAACCTCCGCGGCAAGTCGATGGAGGACATCATCTTCGGCGGGAGCGAGTCCCGCAAGCCCCTCGGCATGGCCGAGGTTTCCATGGTCTTTTCCGTCGATGACGGACGGGTCCCCGCAAAATACCTGAACTACAGCGAGATCCAGGTGACGCGGCGCCTCTACCGGGATGGCGAGAGCGACTACTTCCTTAACAAGACTCCCTGCAGGCTCATGGATATCACCGAGCTTTTCATGGACACCGGTGTCGGGGCCCGGGCGTATTCCATTATCGAGCAGGGAAAGATCGGGATGCTTCTTCACTCCAAGCCCGAGGAGCGGAGATTCATCATCGAGGAGGCTGCCGGAGTTACCAAATTCAAGGCCAAGAAGCAGGTGGCCCTGAAAAAGATTGATCTCACCCGGCAGAATCTCCTGCGCATCGGCGACATCCTGGCCGAGATCCGTCGCCAGCTGAACTCGCTTCAGCGCCAGGTGAAAAAGGCGGAGCGATTCAGAGAATACCGCGAGGAACTCAAGCAGATCGAGGTGGCATCCATGGTGAGGCGATTTATCGCCCTCGATGCCGCAAAGGAAGAGGTTGAGGAAGCCCTGCGCCAGCACGTTTCCAGGGCTGATGCGCTATCGACGGACTTGGAGCGCCGTGAACTGGTGCTGGATGAAAGGCGTCTGGCCCTTCTGGAACGGGAAAAATCTCTGGCCGATGCACAGGAGGGGGTGTTCCGGATCAAGGGTGACATCCAGCGATATGAGAGCAGGGTTGAGTTCCAGCGCAAAGAACTTGGCGGGCTGGAGCGTCAGCAGGAGCGCCTTGGAACGGAGCTCACGGGATTGGAGAGCCGGCTTGCCGCCGCAGGCGAAGAACTCAAGCGCCTGGTTGAGCAAAGCGGCGCTTTTGCCGTGGAGGCGGCGGGGGAAGAAGATTCGCTCCTTCTGCGTGAGAAGGAGCTGGAAGATATGGCCGCTGCCGAGAGGGAACTCGTCACCGGCCTTGAAGAGGTAAAGCGGGAACTTTTCTCTCTCCTTGCCGAGGTGGCCCAGTTCAATAATCAGCGCACGGCTGCCTCCCGGCGACTGGAAGCTCTTGCCGAACGGGTAGAGCGGAACCAGCGCGAGGGTGTTCTGCTGAACGAACGGCTCGTGGAGTCGACTGGCCGGGTCGCGGAACTTGAAAAGATCGTCGCCGGTCTTGCCGGTGAGAAGGCCGGGCATGAGGAGCTTCTTCCGCTGCTTGCGCGCCGTGAAGCCGAGCTTCGGGAGCGCCTTGCCGAGCTCGATCATGACGTTGCTGCCCGGCGTGACGAACTTAGCAGGAAATCGTCGCGGCTTCATTCGCTTCAGGAGTTGGAGTCCCAGTTCGCCGGCTACGGCGAGGGGGTCAGAAACCTGCTCCTGGCCGAACGGTTCAGGGGGCGCTTCGGTGGGGTCGTCGCCGATTTCGTGGAAACATCTCCCGAGTTTGAGGCCGCTCTTGAAACAGTGCTGGCCGAGCGGCTCCAGTACGTAGTCTGCCCCAGTGTTGCCGATGCTCTCAACGCCGTTGCCTTTCTCCGGGAGAGCGGCGGCGGCCGCTGCGCCCTTGTGGCGGGGAATCCTGCCCCCCCCGGCAACGGACCCGCCCCGGAGGGGGCCGTCCCGCTCCTGTCCCGCATTACCATTGCTGCCGGTCAAGAGGAAGTTGTCGCGCCACTGCTGTCGGATGCGTACCTTGTCAACGACCTTGAAACCGCCTGCAACCTTGCGCGCCGGTATCCCCAGGGCACGTTCGTCACTTCAGAGGGAGACGTGGCCTTTGGTGGAGGGGTGGTGAGCGGTGGCTCGGCAGAGGGTGCCGGCTCGGGGCTTGTCCACAAAAAGCGGGAGATCCGTGAACTTACCGGTGAAGTTGAGCATCTGTCAGCAGTGGTTCGCGATCTTGAGGCTTCACGGGATCAGGCCCGCCGGGAAAGGGCCGATGTTGAGGACGAGCTGCGTGATGTGCGCCAGAAACTCCACCAGGCCGACATTCAACTCGTTAATTCCGAGAAGGACCTTCTGCGGGCAAGGGAAGAGGTGCAGCGGATCGAGGAGCGTATCTCGGTTGCCGACATGGAGAATGACCAGCTCTGCGAGGAGCGCGAATCCCTCGAGAGCGAGATTGCCGACGCTGACAGCCGCAGGATTGCCCGTGAGGAGAAAAAGGGGCTGCTGGAGGCGGAGCTGGAACGCTGCCAGGAGATGCTCATTGTCAGGAAGCGGGAAATTGATGCGGCGCGCGAATCGGTCACCAGCCTGAAGGTCAGGGGGGCCCAGCTCCGTGAGAAGAAAGAGGCGGCCGGACGGGCATTGAAGCAGACAGAGGAGCTCATCGCCGACCTTCAGGGACGGAGCGCCGGACACCTTGATGAGCAGGAGCGTTGCCGCCAGGAGAGGGAGCGGCTTGTCACTCTCCTTGCCGAAGGGGAGAACGAGCTCAAATCTCTACTTGCCCGCCACGCCGAAGCCGAAGAATCCAGCCTGGCCCTTAAGGGTGAGTTCGATGGCCTGACTGAAACGCTCCGGGGCGAAGAGGTCGCTATCCGCGAGCTTCGTAGCCTTGCCGAACAGGCAAAAAACGCGGTTTCTGCGGATAGGCTCAAGCTGTCGGAGCAGACCATGGAACTCAATCACCTGGTTACGTCGCTCATGGAGAAATACCGGCTGGAGATGCAGCCCCTGTTGCCGGAGTACGCCGGGCAAACCCACGAAGAGGAACCTGTTGCCGAACGGCAGGCGGAGTTGGCCCGCCTCATCGACGAGATGGGAGAGGTGAACCTGACCGCAATCGAGGAGTACCGGGAGCTGGACGAGCGTTCCACCTTTCTTGCGGGGCAGAAAGCCGATCTGGAGGAATCGCTCCATTCGCTCCAACAGGCGATCCAGAGGATCAACCGCACCACGCGGAAGCGCTTCCTCGAAACCTTCAATCTGGTGAACGAAAAATTCATGGAGGTTTTCCCGCGCCTGTTCTGCGGCGGACGCGCCGAATTGAGGCTCACCAACGAAGAAGACCTTTTGGAAACCGGCATCGACATAATTGTCCAGCCGCCCGGCAAGAAACTCCAGAACGTGACCCTCCTTTCCGGTGGCGAGAAAGCCCTGACGGCCGTGGCGCTCGTATTTTCCATCTTCCTCATCAAGCCTTCCCCATTCTGCCTTCTCGACGAGGTGGACGCTCCCCTGGACGATGCCAACATCGGCCGGTTCAATGACATGGTGCGGGAGATGAGCGAAATATCCCAGTTCATCATCATTACTCACAACAAGGCAACCATGGCGGTTGCCGACACCCTTTACGGCGTTACCATGGAAGAGCCGGGGGTGTCGAAGATTGTCTCCGTTAAACTGAATTAGAGGAGAGCGAACGGTGTCATTTAAAAATATTCTGACTGATCTTGTCCAATCCGTTCCCGGGGCCACCGGGGCAATCCTCGCCGACTGGGAGGGTGAGGCGGTAGATTGCGTTGCCACCATGGATGACTATGATCTTAAAATAATGGCGGCTCATATGGGAATCATCCTGAACAGGATAAAAGATTTACACGGCCGTATTCCCGGCGATCCGGTAAGCGAGACGACCATTACCATGGCCGGTCAGCGCGTTGTCCTTGCGGCCGTAGGCGATGACTACAGCCTGCTGTTAACCCTCGGGCGCGATGCGATTCCCGGCCGCGCCATGGTCAGGTTCAGGCAGGTAAGGGATATTCTTGTGAAGGAGATTTATTGATATGGCGGAGGAAGGGAAAGGGTTCTTTAAGGGCCTGTGGAAAAAAATCACCGGAGATGAAAATCCTGAAGAGGTGACTCCCGCACTGGAAGAGGCCGCGCCGGCCCTGTCTGATAGCGACGAGGCGACCCGGGAGCGAAAACCCGGCCTGTTCGAGCGTTTGCGCCAGGGGCTCAGTAAGACCCGTGACAGTTTCGTGGGAAAGATCGACCGGCTTGTCCTCGGCAAGAAAGAGATCGATGCCGACACGCTGGAAGAGCTTGAGGAGATCCTCATCACAGCTGACATCGGTGTCCAGACCACAGTGGAACTTATCCGCACCCTCGAGGAGCGTCTTTCACGCAACGAGCTTAAAGACGGAGCCGCACTGCGTGAAACCCTCAAGGAGGAAATATTCAAGAGGTTGAACAATGCGGCGCCGCCTATGGCAGTAGATTCCGCTTCGCCCTTTGTTATCATGGTTATCGGTGTCAACGGTGTCGGCAAGACGACTACGATCGGCAAGCTTGCCGCTCGCTTCTCCCGTGAGGGGAAAAAAGTCATACTGGCCGCTGGAGACACGTTCCGTGCCGCGGCCGCCGAACAGCTTGAGATATGGGGTGAGCGGGTAGGCTGCGATGTGGTTCGCCATAAGGAGGGAGCCGATCCGTCGGCCGTGGTGTACGATGGTATCAAGGCCGCAGTGGCGCGCAAGGCCGATATCCTCATTGTGGATACGGCGGGACGGCTTCATACCAAAGTCAATCTGATGGAGGAACTCAAAAAAGTCTACCGCATCATGGGGCGCGAGCTCCCCGGCGCTCCCCACGAAACGCTTCTCGTGCTTGATGCCGCCACGGGCCAGAATGCCATTTCGCAGGCCAAGCTTTTCAAGGAAGCGGCCCACGTTACCGGCATCGCCCTGACAAAGCTGGACGGAACCGCTAAGGGAGGAATTGTCGCCGCTATCTGTAATGAGTTTCGGATTCCCATCAGATATATTGGCGTCGGCGAGGGGGTAGACGATCTGCGCGACTTCGATCCGGCCGAGTTCGTGGAGGCTCTCTTCCAATAATTGCCTTGACTTCACGGGTGCTCTGCAATACTATTTCATCCCAAAAAAAGGTATCCCCCCAATGGACACTGAACTGCTTGCCAACCTTGAACAGCGTGTTGAAACTCTTGTTGAACGGTATATTTCTCTTAAACAGGAAAATAATACGCTTCGAGAGGAAAACAGCCGGCTTCTGAATGAGCGCGATGCTGTCAAGGCCAAGGTTGACGGCATCCTGAGGAAGCTTGAAGGGATTTGACGTCCGTGAAGGCTTCGCACCGCATCAGTGTGCTTGGTAAGGAGATTACCGTTAAGAGCGCGGCCTCTTCCGAACATGTCCGGGAAGTTGAAGCGCTGGTTAATCGCACGATTGCTGAGGCCCAGGCATCGGTGCCTGTAGTCGGCGATCCCAATGTGCCTGTGATTATAGCGCTCATGAATCTGGCCGAATCATGCCTCTCTCTTTCACGGGAGCTTGATGAGTGCAAACATTCGGGCAACGCAGGCATTCAGCATCTCATTCAGCGTATTGACAACACTTTGCCTTGAAATGCTCTGTTGCAATCGCTTGGGTTTCGCGGTCTCCTGAAGGGAGATTTTATTATAGTAGTTGTCCGGTTGGTCCTGAAAGTTTGATCAGTTACAGCAGAAAAGGCTTTGACGCTAGCATGTTGCAAGGCACTCCTGTTTTACTGATAGCAGCTGCAGAAGTTCATCCGTTGCCGAAAGGGTAAGTACGATCGCCGTAATACCGTAGCCACACGCCACAATCTATTTACCCGAGAAGCATCACCCGCCTCTGTTAGCTGGTCACTCTTTCCTGCCTCGCTCTCCTGCCGGAGACCCCGATCCACGGACGAATTCCGTCCTGCCTGTTTTCATTGTTTTTTTCTTATTTATGTTGTTCTGAAAGGCCTGAATGCCAAAAAGAACGCTGCGGCAATTCATGCTTGCGCAGCGCCGCGAGTTGTCTGCTGAGGAAAGAAAAGTTTCCGGGGACATTATTCAGCAGTCATTCATGGCAATGCCCTCCTTTGCAAAGGCACGCATCATTGCTCTCTATTCGCCGGTACGTGGTGAGGTGGAGACGCAGGCCGTCATGATGGCTGCTCTGAGGGAAGGCAAGATCGTCCTTTTTCCGGTTGTCTGTGGGGAGCAGCTTAGTTTCATCAGTGTTGCCGGTCCTCATGATATGACCAGGGGAGCTTTCGGAATAAGCGAGCCATGCCATAGCGGTGCGGCCTACTCACCCGATGAGGCCGACCTCATAGTAATCCCTGGAGTTGCCTTTGACCGGTTCGGGAAAAGGGTGGGGTTTGGAAAAGGATATTACGACAGGGCGCTGCATGCGCTTGAAGGCAGCGGTAAACTTGTCGGGTTCTGCTACGATTTTCAGCTGGTTGATGAAATTGTCGCAGAACCTCACGATGTAGCGGTCGATACCATCATTACCGAGAAGAAGGTTCTTAATCTTCGCGGTTATCAATAGATCAAAGGAGGTATAAGAATTTGAAGATAGAAATCGCCATTTTTCTTATCCTGGCAGCCGGCGGGCTTGGTTACTTTCTCGGGAACGTGCTTCGAAAGCGGCTTTCGGACACTCTCGTTAACAAGGCTGAAGACCTTGCGTCAAAAATTGTCGAAGACGCTAAGCGCGAAGCAGAAACAATAACCAAGGAAGCGGAACTTAAGGCAAAAGATGAGGTCTACCAGGCCAAGGCAGAAGCAGAACGTGAAGCAAAGGAAAAGCGTAAAGACCTCCAGGCGCTGGAGAAGCGCCTTCAGCAGAAGGAAGAAAATCTTGACAAGAAGATGAACCTTTTTGATCAACGTGATGCGGACCAGGTGAAAAAGGATCAGTTGCTCCAAAGCCGGGAGCAAGGGCTTGCCCAGAAAGAAGAGAAACTCGACAGCCTAATAGCTGAACAGCGGGAGAAGCTGGAGACTATTTCCGGCCTGTCTTCCGGTGATGCCAAAAAAATCCTCATGGACACCATGGAGAGCGAGGCCAAACTCGATGCCGCCAAGCGGATCAAAGTCATCGAAGAGGAAGCCCGCGAAACGGCAGACAAAAAATCCAAGGAAATTATCGCCCTGGCAATTCAGCGGTATGCAGGCGAATACGTTGCCGAACGCTCCGTGTCGGTTGTGGCTCTCCCTTCCGATGAGATGAAGGGGCGGATAATTGGCCGCGAAGGTAGAAATATCAGAGCGCTTGAGGCGGCTACCGGGATTGACCTTATTATTGACGATACACCCGAGGCGGTAATTCTCTCCGGGTTCAACCCGGTTCGTCGTGAAGTGGCGAAAATCGCCCTGGAAAAACTCATTACCGATGGTCGCATTCACCCCGGCCGCATCGAAGAGGTTGTTTCGAAGGCTGAGGAAGAGGTTGAGCAGACCATTAAGGAAGCGGGAGACCAGGCTGCTTTCGACTTGGGAGTTCATGGCATTCATCCGGAAGTGCTGAAGCTTATCGGACGTCTCAAGTACCGTACCTCGTATAGCCAGAACGTTTACCAGCACTCGCTGGAGGTCGCTTTCCTCTGCGGAATCATGGCTTCAGAACTCGGTATCAACGTGAAACAGGCTAAGCGGGCCGGTCTTCTTCATGACCTCGGTAAAGCTGTCGATCATGAAGTCGAGGGTTCCCATGCAGTTATCGGTGCTGAGCTTGCCCGGAAATATGGGGAATCTCCCAAAATCGTTCATGCCATCATGGCCCATCATGAGGATGAGAAACCCAATACTGTTCTGGCCGTCCTCGTCCAGGCCGCCGATGCCCTGTCCGGTGCGCGTCCCGGTGCCAGACGCGAGATGATGGAAACGTACGTTAAGCGTCTTGATGATCTGGAGCGAATTGCCACATCGTTTACAGGTGTAAATAACTCATTTGCCATCCAAGCCGGGCGCGAAATAAGGGTTATGGTCTCCAGCGACGAAGTTACTGACGAAAGAGCGGTAGTTCTGGCGAAGGACATCGCAAAGAAAATTGAAGCAGAGATGACCTACCCTGGGCAGATAAAGGTGAATGTAATCAGGGAAACGCGGGCAATAGAGTATGCCCGTTAAGATTCTCTTTATCGGCGATATTGTTGGTGCTCCAGGCCGTGAAGCCGTAGCCCGTGATCTTCATCGCCTCATTGACCGCTACAGGATTGATTTGGTTGTTGCCAATGGTGAAAATGCTGCGGGTGGGTTTGGGATTACCGAAGATAAGGCAATGGAGCTTTATTCGCTTGGAATAGATGTTTTAACAAGTGGAAATCACGTCTGGGACAAAAAGGAATCCTACCAGTTCATCCAACGGGAAGATCGTCTCGTGCGACCGGCCAACTATCCCCCGGGGACAAAGGGGAGAGGCAGCACCATTGTAAAGACGGCAGGAGGGGTCAGTGTCGGTATCCTCAATCTTGAAGGAAGGGTTTTCATGAACAGTCTTGATTGTCCCTTCCGTACTGCCGATAAAGAGATTGAGCAACTGAAAGAGCAGACAAATATCATATTTGTGGACTTCCACGCTGAAGCCACTTCTGAGAAGGTTGCTCTGGGCTGGCACCTGGATGGAAGAGTGAGTGTAGTTGTGGGTACCCATACCCATGTGCAAACAGCTGATGAGCGGATTCTTCCCGGTGGAACAGCCTATATTACCGATGCTGGAATGACGGGAAGTTCTGATTCGGTGATCGGCGTAAAAAAAGAGTTGGCCATAGGGCGATTCCTGACACAGATGCCGATACGCTTCGAGGTTGCCAAGAAGGACATTCGCCTCAATGGCGTTGTTGTTGCCATAGATGAGATGAGCGGTTCCGCTGTTTCGATAGAACGTATTTCACTTGCGTGTTAGTGGGGAGGGAGAGGTTTTCATGTCGGTAGCAGAGCAAATGGAGATTATCAAGCGCGGTGCGACGGAAATACTCCTTGAGAAGGAACTGGAGGAGAAAATCGGCAAATCCCTGAGTACCGGAGTCCCCTTGCGGATAAAGGCCGGTTTTGACCCGACGGCGCCAGATCTCCATCTCGGCCATACGGTTCTCTTGCATAAACTGCGACAGTTTCAGCAGTTGGGGCATGAAATCTGTTTTCTCATAGGCGATTTTACCGGGATGATTGGTGACCCGACGGGGAAGTCTGAAACGCGCAAGGCGCTCACTCGTGAAGACGTTCTTAAAAATGCGGAGACGTATAAAGAGCAGGTATTCAAGATACTTGACAAAGACAAGACAAGGGTTGTTTTCAATTCGGAATGGCTGAGCAAGATGACGGCGTCCGATATGATTGGGCTTGCCGCCAAGTCTACGGTTGCGAGGATGCTTGAGCGAGATGACTTTGGTAAGCGGTTTGCCAACCAACTGCCCATAAGTATCCATGAATTTCTCTATCCTCTTATTCAGGGATACGATTCTGTGGCCCTTAAGGCTGACGTGGAGCTAGGCGGCACAGATCAGAAATTCAATCTTCTGGTTGGC